>NZ_RCVI01000265.1:0-97468 GCF_003667455.1 Micromonospora sp. CV4
CCACCGGGCGGGCCGGGCTGCGGCGCCCCGGGCGCGGGCGCGGCGAGCACGCGGGCGGCCAGGGGCACGGGCACCGGCGCGGCGTGTGCGGGGGCGGCGGCCAGTAGGGGGCCGGCAAGTATGGCCACCACCGACAGGGTCACGCCGCCGCGGGTCACTGTCACGATGCCCCCTCTCGACGCCGTGCGGCCGTGCCGGGAAGCGGACCACCCGGTCTGCCGTACCAGTTGGATCCTCTCATTCCCGGTCGCACATCACATCCGATCCGCCGACCGGGTCGCGTACGCTCGGGTCGCTGTGACCGCCACTGACCATGACCCCGCCGCCCCGCCCACGAGCCGGCCGATCCGCACCTTCCACCCCCGTCGGGGCCGGATGAGCGGTCGGCAGACCGATGCGCTGGATCGACTCTGGCCCGCGTACGGCCTGGACGTCTCGGACGAGCCCGTCGACCTGGCCGAGCTGTTCGGCCGCCGGGCGCCGGTGGTGCTGGAGATCGGCTCCGGCATGGGCGACAGCACCGCCGCGATGGCCGCCGCCGACCCGGACCGAGATTATCTGGCGGTGGAGGTGCACACGCCGGGAATCGCGAACCTGCTCGACCTGGTGGACCGGGGCGGCCTGAGCAACGTTCGGGTGGCTCAGGGCGATGCGTTGGACCTGGTCCGTGGCCTGCCCGACGGCGTCCTGGACGCCGTGCACGTCTTCTTCCCGGACCCGTGGCCGAAGGCCCGCCACCACAAGCGGCGGATCATCCAGCCGGCGCACGTGGCGCTGCTGCGCTCCCGCCTGGCCCCGGGCGGCACGCTGCACTGCGCGACCGACTGGGCCGAGTACGCCGAGGCGATGCGGCAGACCCTGGACGCGGACCCGGGGCTGGTGGACACGTACGGCGGGATCGCGCCGCGTCCGGCGCACCGCCCGGTGACGAAGTTCGAGCGACGGGCGCTCACGGCCGGTCGGCCGGTGGCCGACCTGATCTACCGCCGACGGTGATCCGGGCGTCCGCGGCGCCCGGACGGGGTCCCGGCGGGCGGCGGGTTGGCGCGCAGGGGCATGATCCAGGCACCATGGACGGGATATGACGCTCACCGCCGCGCTGCCGACCAGCGCCGACCCCGACACCCTCTTCGACGCGTTCGCCGGCTGGGCGAAGGAGCGCGGCCTCGACCTCTATCCCCATCAGGAGGAGGCGGTCATCGAGATCGTCTCCGGCGCCAACCTGATCATGAACACGCCCACCGGCTCGGGCAAGAGCCTGGTGGCGGTCGCCGCGCACTTCGCGGCACTGGCGGACAGCCGGACGACCTTCTACACCGCGCCGATCAAGGCGCTGGTGTCGGAGAAGTTCTTCGCCCTCTGCGAGGTGTTCGGGGCCGAGAACGTCGGCATGCTGACCGGCGACGCCAGCGTCAACGCCGACGCCCCGATCATCTGCTGCACGGCGGAGATCCTGGCCAACCTGGCGCTGCGCGAGGGCGACCGGGCCGACGTCGGCCAGGTGATCATGGACGAGTTCCACTTCTACGCCGAGCCCGACCGGGGCTGGGCGTGGCAGGTGCCGATCATCGAGTTGCCGCAGGCCCAGTTCATCCTGATGTCCGCCACCCTGGGGGACACCACCCGGTTCGTCGACGACCTGACCCGGCGTACCGGGCGGCCGACCGCCGTCGTCCGCTCGGCCGAGCGGCCCGTCCCGCTGATCTTCTCGTACGCCATGACGCCGCTGCACGAGACGCTCGAGGAGCTGCTGGAGACCAAGCAGGCCCCGGTGTACGTGGTGCACTTCACCCAGGCCGCCGCGCTGGAGCGGGCCCAGGCGCTGATGAGCGTCAACGTCTGCACCCGCGCCGAGAAGGACATGATCGCCCAGGCGATCGGCGGCTTCCGCTTCACCTCCGGCTTCGGCAAGACGCTGTCCCGGTTGGTCCGGCACGGCATCGGCGTCCACCACGCGGGCATGCTGCCCAAGTACCGCCGGCTGGTCGAGACCCTCGCCCAGGCCGGCCTGCTCAAGGTCATCTGCGGCACCGACACCCTCGGCGTCGGCATCAACGTGCCGATCCGCACCGTGCTGTTCACCGGCCTGTCGAAGTACGACGGGGTCCGTACCCGGCTGCTCAAGAACCGCGAGTTCCACCAGATCGCCGGGCGGGCCGGCCGGGCCGGCTTCGACACCATCGGTCGGGTGGTCGTACAGGCCCCCGAGCATGTGATCGACAACGAGAAGGCCCTCGCCAAGGCCGGCGACGACCCGAAGAAGCGGCGCAAGGTGGTCCGCAAGAAGCCGCCGGAGGGCTCGATCGGCTGGGGCCAACCCACCTTCGACCGGCTGGTCGACGCCGAGCCGGAGCCGCTGACCTCCAGCTTCCAGGTCAGCCACTCGATGCTGCTGAACGTCATCGGCCGACCCGGCGACGCGTTCACCGCGATGCGTCACCTGCTCACCGACAACCATGAGGACGCCGCCGCGCGGCGCCGGCACATCCGCCGGGCGATCGCCATCTACCGCGCGTTGCGGGCCGGCGGGGTGGTCGAGGAACTGCCCGAGCCGGACGAGACGGGCCGCCGGATCCGGCTCACCGTCGACCTCCAGCTCGACTTCGCGCTCAACCAGCCGCTCTCCCCCCTGGCCCTGGCCACCATCGAGCTGCTCGACGCCGAGTCCCCGTCGTACGCCCTCGACGTGCTGAGCGTGATCGAGTCGATCCTCGACGACCCCCGGCAGATCCTCTCCGCGCAGCAGTTCAAGGCGCGCGGCGAGGCGGTCGCCGCGATGAAGGCCGAGGGCATCGAGTACGAGGCCCGCCTCGAACTGCTCGACGAGGTGACCCACCCGAAGCCCCTCGCGGAGCTGCTCGAGGCCGCGTACGAGATGTACCGGCAGGGGCACCCCTGGGTCGCCGACCACCAGCTCTCCCCCAAGGCCGTGGTCCGCGACATGTACGAGCGCGCCATGACCTTCACCGAGTACGTGCAGTTCTACGGGCTGACCCGTTCGGAAGGTCTCGTCCTGCGCTACCTGGCCGACGCGTACAAGACGCTGCGGCAGACGGTGCCGGAGGACGCCAAGACCGAGGAGCTGATCGACCTCATCGAGTGGCTGGGCGAGCTGGTCCGCCAGGTCGACTCCAGCCTCATCGACGAGTGGGAGCGGCTGCGCAACCCGTCGGACGTGGCCGAGGTGGCCCAGGCGCACGCCGCCCTGACCGACCGGCCGCCGGCGGTGACCCGCAACGCGCGCGCGTTCCGGGTGCTGGTGCGCAACGCGCTGTTCCGCCGCGTCGAGCTGGCCGCGCTGCGCCGCTGGGACCTGCTCGCCGAGTTGGACGCCGAGGACGGCTGGGACTACGACGCGTGGGCCGACGCGCTGCGGCCGTACTTCGAGGCGTACGACTCGATCGGCGTCGGGCCGGACGCGCGTGGACCGGCGCTGCTCATGATCGAGCAGGGCCGGGACCGGTGGACCGTCCGGCAGATCTTCGACGATCCGGACGGCGACCACGACTGGGGTATCAGCGCCGAGGTCGACCTGATCGCGTCGGACGAGGTCGGCGCCGCCGTCATCCGGGTCACCGACGTCGGCCAGCTCTGACTCGACACCGAGCCGGAACTCCACTCATCGGGCCTCCGCCACCGCCTTGATCCGGCGTACCGCCTCGTGGACGTCTCCGTTCCACGGGGCGCCGTGGCCGGGGAGGATCCACGTCGCCCGCAGGTCCTCGATGCGGGCGAGGGAGGCGAGCGCCAGCGCCGGATCGTCGGTGAACGGCGCCGGCTGCGGACCCTGTCGGCCGGTCAGCACGTTCCGCGTGGTGAGCGCGTCCCCGACGAACACCGCGTCGGCGACCGGCACGTGCACGGCGATGCTGCCCGGCGAGTGGCCGGGCATCCCGATCACGCGCGGAGCGCCGGGCAGATCGAGCACCTGACCGTCCTCCACGGTGGTCACCTCGGTGAGGTGGGTCGTACGCAGTCCGCCCTTGCGGCTCGCGTACCAGAGGAAGCGCGCCGTCGCACCCACCTTGAACTTCCCGAAGGACGCCTCGGGCTTGACCTCGCCGCGGGCGCGGGCGGCGTCCGCGCTGTGCACGAAGACCGGCACGCCGTGGTCGCGTCGGAGCCGCTCGGCGAACCCGATGTGGTCGGTGTCGCCGTGGGTGAGGATGAGGCCGCGGATGTCGGCGAGCGAGCGGCCCATGCCGGACAGCTCGGCCACCAGTTCCGACCAGTGGCCGGAGAGCCCGGCGTCGACGACGGTCACACCCTCCTCAGTCTCGATCAGGTAGACGGCGACGATGTCGTTGCCGATGCGGTGCAGGTGTGGCCCGAGCTTCATGAGTGCCTCCCGAAGTGGCGTCGCGTTCTGATGGCTACGGTACATAGCCATGATGGCTAAAAGCTATAGCTATCATGGTGACGACCGTCGCCCTTCCCCAAAAGGAGCCCGCATGCCGACCCCCGACCGGACGTCCCTCGCCGACATCGTCGAGGCCGCCCGCGCCATCCTGGAGTCGGACGGACTCCCGCGCCTGACCATGCAGGCGGTCGCCGAGCGGGTCGGTGTGCGCGCCCCGTCGCTCTACAAGCGGGTCCGCAACCGCGACGCCCTGATCCGGCTCGTCGCCGAGGCCACCGTCCACGACCTGGGCGAGCAACTCAGCGCCGTCGCCAGCAGCAGCGACCCCGGCAGGGACCTCGGCGAGCTGGCCCGCGCCTTCCGCGCGTTCGCCCACGCACACCCGGCCGGCTATCAGCTGATCTTCGCCAACGGCCGCGAGGAGACCCGACCCAGCCTCGACGCCCTCACCCGGGCCAGCGCCCCCGCCCTGCGCGTCGCCGCAGACCTCGCCGGGCCCGAGCACGCCCTGGAAGCCGCCCGCATGTTCACCGCCTGGGCCAACGGCTTCGTCAGCATGGAGTTCGCGGGCGCCTTCAACCTCGGCGGCGACCTCGACGAGGCCTTCGAGTTCGGCATCAGCCGCCTGACTGCCGCCTTCACGGCCCCGGAACCGTCCCGGGCCGACTGACCGCCGGCAGCCGCATCCGGGCGCCCAAGGCGGCTCCTTCCGGTCCGGTCCGCAGATAGGTGGCCATCGGCCGTGGCGTCGGGTAGGACCGAGACAAAAGGGCGCCAACGACTTCGGCCCGTCCGTCCGGATCTAGTTGGCCTTTCCCTCGTCGGGCTTGCCCGGCGGAGGCCGCTTCCAGAACTGCCGTGCCGCGAACCCTTCGCGCCGCAGCCAGTGCTCGGTATAGACGATCCGGTTCGGCTCGATCACGACGAGTGTGTCGCTTGGCGGTTCGGCGAGTGGGCGGCCTCGTTCGGCGTGCTCGTTCTCCCACCGGAATGCGTCCCAGTAGTGGTCCCGTTCGGGATGGTCGGGAGGCAGCACCCGGGCTTCGCCGAACAGTTGAGCTCCTCGGCTGCTCGCCAGCCCGACCAACGGGGAGAAGATGCCCACGGAGACCCGTGGATCTGCGGCGATGTTGCGCATCTTCGGTGACCGGGGCGCGGCGGTGAACATGACCGCGAAGTCGAGCGAGTAGTAGCGGACCGGTGTTGCCAACGGGCCTTCGGGTCCGGTGGTGGCCAGCACGCACATGTTCTGCGAGGACAGCAGGTTGAGGACGCGCTCATCAAGCCGTTGTCGCGGCAGCCGGTTGGCCGGCATTGGCTCCGAGAGCCAGGGGTTCGTCAGTGGCATTCTGCTCCGCCCACGAGGTCACCGCTTCACTGCGAGGATCTGCAGCGCATTCGCCGAGTTGGCGTTCATCGTCTCGACCGTGACCTGCCGGGTGGTGTCGATGTTGAACCCGTCAAGCAGCAGGTTCTGCAGCCAGTCGGCAGTGTGGTGTCGGCAGATCGCGCCGTCGTCGGTCTCGAAGACGCCGTAGGTTCCGTAGGTTTCGGCATGCTGTTGGTATCGAGCCTGGTTGCGCTGGTCGGTTTGCAGGAGCAGGTCGCTGACATAGAGCAGCCCGCCTGGGCGGAGCACCCGAGTGAGCTCGGCGACGAGCTGCTGCTGCCCGGTGTCTGTCGGAATGCACGTGAGAACGGCGAAGAGAAGCACCGCGTCGACGCTGGCGTCCGAGTAGGGCAGCGTAGGCGGGTTGAGTAGCACTCGGAAGCTGACTGTGGGATGACTTTGACGGGCTCTGTCGATGAGCCGGGCGGACGTGTCGACGCCTTCGACGCTGGCGAAGCCCTGCTGCTGCGCCAGCCCCGTGATCCGCCCGTAGCCGCAGCCGTAGTCGATGATGCGGGCCGTGGAGGCCAGCCGCGACAACCATGCGAAGTCGATCGGATGGGTGAAGGTCTTCGCGGCGCCGGCGGTGTCCCAGAAGTGCCGCTGATTGTCCAGCTTCGACATGGTCTTGATCGTCTCACGCTCAGGCGGACCACCAGAGCTTGGCACCGCGCGCAGCATCCCGGCACGCTACCGCTGACCATCCTCAAACGGCCGCGGCCGCGGCCGCGGCCGTGCCGCCCGCCGTTGCTGGCACGCTCCAATGCGCCTGATGATGATCAAATGCTCGACCTGGCGGAGTTGACCAAAGCGTGGGCCCACGGCTGGTCTGTGTCCCGTGGCACAACGCCGCCCGTCGCGATCAGCGGTGGCCTGAAGATCGATATCGACCAGACCCGCAACACAGCCCGGTACATCCTCGAACCGTACGACTGGCAGCGAGCGGCCGACTTGGGACGCGAGCTGACCACCACTGGCACGGAAATCAAGATCGTTGGGGCTGCCGACTCCTTAAGAGAAGCGCTGAAGATCGGCTGGACGATGTACGACGTGCATCACCTGATGACCGTCGCCTTCACTCACGGCGTTGCCGAGACGCCGCCATCCTGCACCGCTCGGATAGTCAACGACGGTGCCGCGCTACTCGGGACGATCTGCGACAGCAACGGTGACATCGTCTCGCGAGCACGATTGGCCGCGAGCGGACGATACGGCGTTATCGACAGAGTCCGGACCCGTGCAGCCGATCAGCGACGAGGCATGGGTCGCGCCGTGATGACCATGCTCGGCAATCGAGCGCTCGACGAGGGCCTGACGACGGGCTGCTATCCGCCACCGCCGACGGGCGGGGGCTCTACTCCGCCCTGGGTTGGAGCATCCGCGGCGAAATGGCGGGAGCGTTCCGATCGAAATGATCAGCTCGGACAACGCCCATGCCAGCGAGCCAGCTTCCGCCGGTGCCGATCTTGAAGTCGGCTCTTACTTGAGCATCGCGCGCAGCATCCCGGGACGCTGCCGCTGGCCACCTTCAAGCGGACGCGGCCACGCCGCTGGCCACTTCGATCGGACTGGCCATCTGTCGGCGGACGGGACACTTCACGCCCCCGGTTTCGCTGGGCAATGTCAGACCCGTCGATTAGAATGTATGTACTAATCGAGATCCTGACCTGGGAGGACGCCCGTGACCGCGCCCGCCTCCACGCCCCTCACCCCCTACGCCACGCTGCTCGGCTTCACCCGCTACGTCGACCGCAACGGGCCCACCAAGGCGACCTTCGTGGGCGGCCTGCGCAAGCAGCGGGCCAGCCGCTCCGGCTTCAACCCGCACAGCCAGTTCGTCAAGGCCCTCAAGGCCGACATCGCCTTCCACACCGGCGGCACCCACCTCACCGGCGTGGTCGACGTGGTCAAGCCACGCTGGCGCCCGCTCTACCAGGCGCTGGTGCCCGGCGCCACGGCCTGGCTGCACTCCCTGGGCGAGCCGTCCGCCGTCGACCTGGCCCAGACCCGCGACGCCCTGGCCATGCTGGGCGACCTACCCGTCAAGATCAACCCTCATTTCGGGGTACGGCACGCCGACGGCCGGGCCGAGGCGATCCGGCTGCACTTCGACGAGACCCCGCCGAGTGCCGAGTCGGTGCTCGCCACCCTGCACCTGATGGCACGGCACATGGACGCCGTCCTGCCGCACGCCGAGCCGGTCCTGGTCGACGTCCGGCGCGGCCAGGCCCACCACATGCCCACCGACGCCAAGCCCGACCAGATCGAACGCTGGCTGGCCGGCGAAGCCGCCGCCTTCCGCGCCATCTGGTCCACCGCCGCCTGACAAACCCACCCACCCGCCTCCAACACAAGATCCGCGCAACTTCACTGTTCTTGCTGCCTTCGAACGATCGAAGGCAACAGCATCAGCGAAGTTGCGCGGATCTTGGGCGTCGCGCCGCGCGGGGCGCGGGGCGGGTCAGGCGGCGGGGAGGTACTTTGCCAGGTCGTCGAGGATCTTGTTGGCGGCGCCGACGCCGATGCCGGTCATCCAGACCTCGTCGGCGACCGGGTAGGCCTTGCCGGCCTTGACCGCGCCGAGGCCCTTCCAGAGGGTGCCGGCGGTCATCTTGGTCTGCTCGGCGGCGGCCTTGTCGCCGTAGGCGGTCACGAAGATGACGTCACCGTCGACCTCGTTGATCCGCTCGGGGCTGACCAGGTCGAAGCGCTTGTCCTCCTTGTTGGCGAGCAGCTGCCGCTCGGGGCGGCCCAGGCCGGTGTCGCCGATGACGATGCCGGAGAACGAGTCCGGCCCGTACACGCGGATGTTGCCGGGGAGGAACCGCACGATCGACACCTTGCGGGCGGCGGCGTCGCCGAGCGTCGTGCCGAAGTCCTTGGCCCGCTTCTCGTACGCGGCGAGCAGATCCTTGGCCTGCTGCTCCTGGCCGAGCGCCTTGCCATCGAGGAGGAAGTTCTCCTTCCAGGTGATGCCCACCTTGTCGGTGAACACCGTCGGCGCGATGGCGGCCAGCTCGTCGTAGAACTTCTCCTGGCGGAACTTGCTGCCGAGGATGAGGTCCGGCTTCAGGGCGTTGATCGCCTCCAGGTCGGGCTCGGTGAGCACCCCGACCTCCTTGATGCTGGCGAGCTTGTCCGCGCCGAAGTAGGTCGGCCAGCTCTTGGCCTCACCGGCGGTGGCGGCGCCGACCGGCGTGACGCCGAGCGAGAGCGCTGTGTCGATCTTGTCGGTGTCGAGCACGACGACGCGCTTGGGCTCCGCCGGGACCTTGGTGGTGCCCATGGCGTGGGTGATCTCCCGGGTCTCCCCGGTGGTGGAGCCGGCGACCGGGTCGCTCTCACCGCAGGCGGTGAGGCCGACGCCGAGGGCGACGGCCGCGGCGAGGGCGGCGACGAGACGACGCATCAGAGTCCTTTCGAAGGGTACGAGCCGGCGAGCGGGATGGTCCCGTCGTCGGCGGGTTGGGTCGAGGGGGTGACCGGGCGGGCGGTGGCGCCGCCGGTGTGCGCGGGCACCACCAGGGGCGCTCCGGTCACCGGGCAGGGCACGACCACGCAGGCCAGCCCGAAGACGTCACGGACCAGGTCCGCGGTGAGGATCTCCCGGGGCGGCCCCGCGGCCACCACGGTGCCGGCGCGCATGGCGACCAGGTGGTCGGCGTAGCGGGCGGCCTGGTTCAGGTCGTGCAGCACGGCGACCACGGTGCGGCCACGCTCGACGCGCAGCCGGTGCAGCAGGTCCAGCACCTCCACCTGGTGGGCCAGGTCAAGGAAGGTGGTCGGCTCGTCCAGCAGCAGGGCGTCGGTGTCCTGCGCGAGGGTCATGGCGATCCACACCCGTTGCCGCTGACCGCCGGAGAGGCTGTCGACCGGCCGGTCGGCCAGGCCGGCCACGTCGGCCAGGGTCATCGCCCGGTCCACCGCCGCGCCGTCCTCCGGTGACCACTGCCGCCACCACCGCTGGTACGGCTGCCGGCCGCGACCCACCAGGTCGGCCACGGTGACGCCCTCGGGCACCAGCGGGCTCTGCGGCAGCACGCCGAGCCGGCGGGCCACCTCCCGGGTCGGCAGGTCGCGGATCGCGCTGCCGTCCAGCAGCACCGTGCCGCGGCGGGGGGTGAGGAGCCGGGCCATGGTGCGCAGCAGGGTGGACTTGCCGCACGCGTTCGGCCCGACGATCACGGTGAACGCGTCGGTCGGCAGGTCCAGGTCGAGGCCGTCGAGCACCGTCCGCTCGTCGTAGCCGGCGACCAGGTCGCGGGTGGAGAGCATCACACGACTCCTTGAGGCGTCACGAGGACCGCCGCCGTCCGCGCAGCAGCAGGAAGATCAGGTACGGCCCGCCGATCGCGGCGGTCAGCACGCCGGCCGGCAGTTGGGTGGGTGCGAACAGGCGTCGACCGGCCAGGTCGGCCAGCACCAGCAGCAGCGCGCCGAGCAGCGCCGCGCAGACCAGCGGTGGCCGTTCGGCGCGTACCAGTCGCCGGGCCACCTGGGGCGCGACCAGGGCCACGAAGTCGACGGCGCCGACCTGGGCGGTGACCATCGCGGCGACGAGCACTCCGGTGCCGGCGAGGCCGATGCGGCGGGCCACCGGGCGCAGCCCGACCCCGCGTGCGGTGTCGTCGTCCAGCGCGGTGCTGTTGAGCGCCCAACCGGCCCAGGCCAGCACCGGCAGCAGCACCAGCAGGGTGCCGGCGATCCAGGCGGCCTCGGTCCAGCCCTTGCCGGCCAGGGTGCCGATCAGCCAGATCTGGGCGCGTAGCCCGTCGATCGGGTCGGCGGTGAGCATGACCACCTCGGTCAACGCCCGGAAGGCGAAGGCGACCGCCACGCCGGCGAGCACGAACCGCTGGGCGGCCAGGCCGTGCCGAGCACCGAGGGCGAACAGCAGCACCGCCGCGAGCAGCCCGCCCACCAGCGCGGTGGGGGCCACCAGCACCGCCGCGGCCCCGCTGGTCAGTGCCACCGTCGCGGCGAGCCCGGCGCCCTGGGTGATGCCGATGACGTCCGGGCTGGCCAGGGGGTTGCGCGCGACGCTCTGGATCAGCGTGCCGGCCACGCCGAAGGCCGCGCCGGCCACCGCGGCCAGCACGATCCGGGGCAACCGAAGATCAAAGACGACCAGGTCGTACGGGGTGCCCGCCCCGGAGAGCGCGCGCAGCACGTCCGCCGGGGCGACGTACGGGGTGCCCAGGGAGAGACTGAGCACCACGGCCAGCAGGAGCAGCACGGTCAGCACGACGGCCACCAGCACCGCGCGACGGCGGACCTGCAGACTGACCGGGCCGATCCGCAGCAGCGACCGTCCGGGCAGCCGCGCGGCACCCGGCGACCCGTCGGCTGGGATGGTGGCGGAGTCGGGGCGGCCGTCGACGGTGGTCACGCGGTCACCACCCGGGCGCGGCGGACCAGCACGGCCAGCAGCGGGGCGCCGATCAGGGCGGTGACGATCCCGGCCGGTATCTCGCCGGGCGGGGCGACGAGCCGGCCGACGACGTCGGCGCCGAGCAGCAGAGCCGGCCCGAGCAGGGCGGAGACGGCGAGGGTCCAGCGGTGGTCGGCGCCGACCAGGGCGCGTGCCAGGTGCGGCACGGCCAGTCCGACGAAGGCGACCGGCCCGGCCGCCGCCACCGCGGCCCCGGTCAGCAGCACCGCGGCGAGGCCGCCGCCGAGCCGGACCAGGCCGACCCGGTTGCCGAGGCCGCGAGCCACGTCGTCGCCGAGGGCCAACGCGTCCAGACCCCGGGCCACCAGGGCGGCCAGCAGCAGCCCGGCGAGGACGAAGGGCACCACCTGAGCGGTGACCGACAGGTCCCGCCCGGCCAGCCCGCCGACCACCCAGAACCGGTACTCCTCGAAGGTGCGGGCGTCGATGCTGAGCAGCGCGTACACCCCGGAGGCGAGGCTGGCGTCGAGCGCCGCGCCGACCAGCGCGAGGGTGACCGGGCTGGCGCCCTCGCGGGCCCGGCTGGCGATGGCGAAGACCAGCAGCCCGGCGAGCAGCGCGCCGGCGATGCCGAACCAGACGTACCCGGCGAGCGTGCCGACACCGAAGACGGAGATGGCCAGCACCACGCCGAACGACGCGCCGGCGCTGATGCCGAGGATGCGCGGCTCGGCGAGGGGATTTCGGGTGAGTGCCTGGAACAGCACGCCGGCCACGGCGAGCGCGAGCCCGACGGCGAGGCCGAGCGCGGTGCGCGGCACCCGCAGCTCGCGGACGATGGTGGTGGCGTCGCCGCCGTCCGGCGCGACGAGGGCGTGCCAGACCTGGTCGACGCCGAGTTGCCGGCTGCCGAGCGCGAAGCTGGCCAGCACGGTGAGCAGCAGCACCAGCGCGGCGGCGACGGTGACGGCCACCCGGCGGCCGGTGCGCGTGCCGGACCGGTTGCGGGCCGGAGCCGGCCGGGTGGCGAGGGTGGTCACGAGTCTCCTGCACGTTCGCGCTTAGGTTCGCCTTACCTTAGCCGACGTGCTGAGGGTCGCCTAACTCGCGCTCGTCGATCCCGGGGCGGATGACCAGGGCGGACGCCCGCGCCGAGGGGGCGGCGCGCCTAGGGTGGGAGGATGCGATTCGACCAGCACACGGTCGTGCTTCTGGTCCGGCCCGAGGACGCCCCGGAGCTGCCGCAGGACGCGATCGACCGGTTGCAGGACGCGCACCTGGCCCACCAGGCGGGGCTCGTGGAGCAGGGACTGGTGCTCGCGGCCGGTCCGTTCCTGCACGCCGACGACGACCGGCTGCGGGGCTTCGTGGTGCTCTCCATCGCCCCGGACGAGGCCCGCGAGCTGTATCACAACGATCCGGCGGTGCGGGCCGGGCGGCTGGCCGTACAGGTGATGAGCTGGCTGGTGCCGGAGGGCAACGTACGGTTCGAGAGCGTGCCGATGCCCCGGTCGATGCTGGAGTCGGCGGCCGGCGACTGATCCGGCGCCGACGGGCTCAGCCGGTGGCGCCGGTCCGGGCCACGGGCACCCCGCCGCCGGTCGTCGCCGCGTCGACCTGCTGGTCGGCCCGGACGTACGTCTCCGGCAGCAGGTCGGAGACCTCGACCACCCGCAGGGCGTCCGCCGGACCGACGATCACCCGCAGAGCGGGGAAGTAGTCCCGCAGCACCTGACGGCACCGTCCACACGGCGGAATGACGCCACGTCCCCGGTCCCCCACCGCGACGATGGTCTCCAGCTCGGTCACGCCCTGGGTCGCGGCGGCGCCGACCGCGACGATCTCGGCGCACGGGCCGCCGGTGAAGTGGTAGACGTTCACCCCGGTGAAGACCCGCCCGTCGGCGGTCCGAGCGGCGGCCGCGACGGTGTGGTTCGCGCTGCGGCAGCGCAGCTTCGCGACCGCTGTGGCGGCCTGTACCAGCGCGCGGTCGGTGTCCCGCAGCTCCATCCCGGCCCCCCAGCGCTCGACGTCGGCCGCCAACTCTAGACGCCGCGCGGCACCCGGAGAGCGGCGGCGCGGTAACCCAGGGGCGGTACGCGGCCGGGCTGCCTATCCTTGGGCACGACATGCAGAATCCAGCCGCCTCCGCCGCGACCGATCCCGTCCGCGAGCTGCACCGCCGCCTCACTCCCCTGATGTTCCGCGACCAACGCCGGCTCCAGCGACGACTGGACGGCGCCCGCAAGCTGCGCGACCCGCAGCGCCGGGACGCGGCGCTGGCCGAGATCACCACCGACCTGGTCCGGGCCGAGCAGCGGGTCGCCGCCCGGCGGGCGGCCGTACCCGTGATCACCTACCCCGCCGGGTTGCCGGTCAGCGAGCGCAAGGACGACATCGCCGCCGCCATCCGCGACCACCAGGTGGTGATCGTGGCCGGCGAGACCGGCTCCGGCAAGACCACCCAGATCCCGAAGATCTGTCTGGAGCTGGGGCGGGGGGTGCACGGGCTGATCGGGCACACGCAGCCCCGGCGGCTGGCCGCCCGGACGGTGGCCGATCGGATCGCCGACGAGCTGGGCACCGAGCTGGGTGACGTGGTCGGCTACAAGGTGCGTTTCACCGACCAGGTGAGCGAGCGCAGCCTGGTCAAGCTGATGACCGACGGCATCCTGCTCGCCGAGTTGCAGACCGACCGGATGCTGCGCCAGTACGACACGTTGATCATCGACGAGGCGCACGAGCGCAGCCTCAACATCGACTTCATCCTCGGGTACCTGCGGGAGCTGCTGCCCCGGCGACCCGACCTCAAGGTGATCATCACCTCGGCGACCATCGAGACCGACCGCTTCGCCCGGCACTTCGCCGGGCCGCCCACCGCCGACGAGCCGCAGGGCGTGCCGGCGCCGGTGGTCGAGGTCTCGGGCCGCACCTACCCGGTGGAGGTGCGCTACCGGCCGCTGGTCGAGGTCGCCGAGGGCGAGGAGGACGGCGACGGGGACGAGGAGACCGTCCGCGACCAGATCCAGGCGATCGGCGACGCCGTCGAGGAGCTGGCCGCCGAGGGCCCCGGCGACATCCTGGTCTTCCTCAGCGGGGAACGGGAGATCCGGGACACCGCCGACGCGCTGGGCAAGCTGGTGCAGAAGAAACGCTCGCTGCTCGGCACCGAGATCCTGCCGCTGTACGCCCGGCTCTCCTCCGCCGAGCAGCACCGGGTCTTCGCGGCGCACAGCTCGCGCCGGGTGGTGCTCGCCACCAACGTCGCGGAGACGTCGCTGACCGTGCCCGGCATCAAGTACGTGGTGGACCCGGGCACCGCCCGCATCTCCCGCTACTCCAGCCGACTCAAGGTGCAGCGGCTGCCGATCGAGCCGATCTCCCAGGCGTCGGCCAATCAGCGCAAGGGTCGCTGCGGCCGCACGTCGGACGGCATCTGCATCCGCCTCTACGACGAGCAGGACTTCCTGTCCCGGCCCGAGTTCACCGACCCGGAGATCCTGCGCACCAACCTGGCGTCGGTCATCCTCCAGATGACGGCGATCGGGCTCGGCGACCTCGCCGCGTTCCCGTTCATCGACCCACCGGACAAGCGCAACATCACCGACGGCGTCAACCTGCTGCACGAGCTGGGCGCGTTGGACCCGACCGAGGCCGACCCGGCGAAGCGGCTCACCACGCTGGGCCGGCGCCTGGCCCAGTTGCCCGTCGACCCGCGGCTGGCCCGGATGGTGGTCGAGGGCGAACGCAACGGCTGCGCCACCGAGATCCTGGTGATCGCCGCCGCGCTCTCCATCCAGGACCCGCGCGAGCGGCCGGCGGAGAAGCAGGCGCAGGCCGACCAGGCACACGCCCGGTTCGCCGACAAGGAGTCGGACTTCGTCGCCTACCTCAATCTGTGGCGCTACCTGCGCGAGCAGCAGCGGGAGCTGTCGTCCAGCGCGTTCCGCCGGATGTGCAAGGCGGAGTACCTGAACTACCTGCGGGTGCGCGAGTGGCAGGACATCGTGGGGCAACTGCGTCAGGTGCTGCGTACCCCGCCCGACGGCGACCGGCGCGGCGGGCGACCGGCGCGCGACACCTCCGACGACGCGGACGCCGGCCGGGGTGCGAGTCGCCGTGGCGGCGCGGACCTGCCGGAGGAGATCGACACCCCGAAGGTGCACCAGTCGCTGCTGCCCGGCCTGCTGTCGCACATCGGGCTCAAGGACGCCCAGAAGCACGAGTACCTGGGCGCGCGGGGCGCGAAGTTCGCGCTCTTCCCCGGCTCGGCGCTGTTCAAGAAGCCGCCGCGCTGGGTGATGGCCGCCGAGCTGGTGGAGACCTCCCGGCTCTGGGGCCGGATCGCCGGCCGGGTCGAGCCGGAGTGGGTCGAACCGCTGGCGCAGCACCTGGTCAAGCGCAGCTACAGCGAGCCGCACTGGGAGAAGAAGCAGGCCGCGGTGATGGCCTACGAGAAGGTCACCCTGTACGGCATCCCGCTGGTGACCTCCCGCAAGGTCAACTTCGGAAGGATCGACCCGACGCTGAGCCGGGAGCTGTTCATCCGGCACGCCCTCGTGGAGGGCGACTGGCAGACCCACCACCAGTTCTGGGCGGACAACAAGCGGCTGCTCGCCGAGATCGAGGAGTTGGAGAGCCGGGCCCGCCGACGCGACATCCTGGTCGACGACGAGACCATCTTCGGCTTCTACGACCAGCGGATCCCGGCCGACGTGTCCTCCGGGCGGCACTTCGACAGCTGGTGGAAGAAGACCCGCCGGGAGCAGCCGGACCTGCTCACCTTCACCCGCGACCTGCTGATCAACGATGGACGGCCGGGGGTGGACGAGGACGACTACCCGGACGAGTGGCAGACCCAGGGGGTGACCCTGCCGCTGACGTACCGCTTCGAGCCGGGCACGCCGACCGACGGCGTCACCGTCGACATCCCGCTGCCGCTGCTCAACCAGGTGCCGGCGGAGAGCTTCGACTGGCAGGTGCCCGGACTGCGCGAGGAGACGGTGATCGCGCTGATCCGTACGCTGCCCAAGGCGATCCGCCGCAACTTCGTCCCGGTGCCGGACTACGCCCGCGCCGCCCTCGCGGCCATCACCCCGGGCGAGGAGCCGCTGCTGGACGCGCTCACCCGGCAGCTGCGCCGGATGACCGGCGTCACCGTTCCGCGCGACGCCTGGGAGCCGGGGAAACTCCCCGCCCACCTGCGGGTCACCTTCCGGGTGCTCGACGCCGACGAGAAGCCCGTCGCCGAGGGCAAGGACCTGCCGGCCCTGCAACGCCAGCTCCGCCAGGAGGTACGCCAGGTCGTGGCGGCCGCCGCGCCGGAGGTGGCCCGCACCGGGCTGCGCGAGTGGAGCATCGGCGATCTTCCTCGCACCATCGAGCAGGTCCGCGCCGGCTACGCGGTGACCGCGTACCCGGCGCTGGTCGACGAGGGCGCCACGGTCGGGGTGCGGGTGTTCGACTCCCCCGCCGAGGCCGAGGCCGCGCACTGGGCCGGCACCCGCCGGCTGCTGCGGCTCACCGTGCCGTCCCCCGCGCGGTTCCTCCAGGGCCGGCTGAGCAACGAGGCGAAACTCGCGCTGAGCCGCAACCCGCACGGCAGCGTGCAGGAACTGATCGAGGACGCGGCGGGCGCCGCCATCGACCGGCTGATCGGCGAGGCCGGCGGGCCCGCCTGGGACGCCGACGGGTTCGCGGCGCTGCGCGAGAAGGTCCGCGCCGACCTCGTCGACACCGTGGTCGAGGTGATGGACCGGGTACGCAAGGTCCTCGCCGCCGCGTACGCCGTCGAGCAACGGCTCGGCGCCACCCGCAACCTCGCCGTCGTCGCCGCGCTCGCCGACATCCGCAACCAGCTCGCCGGTCTGGTGCACGCCGGCTTCATCACCGAGACCGGGTACGCACGCCTGCCCGACCTGCTGCGCTACCTCACCGCCATCGAACGCCGGCTGGACCGGCTGGGGGGCAACCCACAGCGGGACCGCCAGCAGCAGGACCGGATCGCGGCAGTGCAGAAGGAGTACGACGACCTGCTCGCCGCGCTGCCGCCGGCGCGCCGGCAGGAGACCGCAGTACGGCAGATCCGCTGGATGATCGAGGAGTTGCGGGTGAACGTGTTCGCCCAGGCGTTGGGCACCCCGTACCCCGTCTCCGAGCAGCGGATCTACCGGGCGATGGACGACGCCGAAGGCCGCTGACGGCGATCAGCGGGGGTCCACGCCCGGAGGTAGGTCGTCGCGGTCGATCGCGGACTGCACGTAGTCCAGCAGGATCCGGCGCAGCTCCCGGCCGGCGTGGGTCGGCACGACGTCCCGCCGGCGGGCCACCGCGATGGTCCGGCGGACCCCGGGTGGCGCCAGTGGGGTGATCCGCACCCCCGGCCGGCGCGCCAGCACGATGCCGGGCACCAGCGCGATGCCGAGCCCGGCCTCGACGAAGCTGAGGACGGCGTCCATCTCGCCGCCGTCCACCGCGAAGGTCGGCTCGAAGCCGGCCTCCCGGCACGCCTGGATGGTCGCGTCGCGCAGGTCGTAGCCCTCCCGGAACATCACCATCGGCTGGTCGCGCAGGTCGGTGATGTGCAGTTCCCCGGTCAGCGAGGCGGTCGGCACCTCCGCCACCGAGGCCACCACCAGGCTCTCGCGCAGGATCGGGTCGACGCGCAGGCCGGGGTCCGCGCCCTGGGCCGGCATGATGATCAGAGCCAGGTCGAGGTCGCCGCGGAGCAGGTCGCGCACCAGGTCCTGGGATCCGCCCTCCTCGACCTTGAGGTCGACGGTGGGGTGCGCGTCGCGGAACCGGCGCAGCACGGGCGGGGCGAGCGAGGTGGCGAGGCTCGGGGTGGCGCCGAGCCGGACCCGACCGCGACGCAGCCCGACCAGTTCCTGTACCTCCCGGGTCGCGGTGTCCACGTCGGCGAGGATCCGGGTGGCCAACGGCAGCAGCACCTCACCGGCCGCGGTGAGGGCGATGTTGCCCCGTACCCGTTCGAACAGGGGCGCTCCGAGGTCGGTCTCCAGGGCGTGAATTTGCTTACTGAGAGAAGGCTGAGTGATGCCGACGAGGTCGGCGGCTTGGGTGAAATGTCGTACTTCGGCCACCGCAACGAAGTACCGAAGCTGATGGAGCTGCATCTACATAGCCTACGGCTATCAACACTGCGAGTTTGATGCATTGGACGACTGATCCATGTGCTCCTAGCGTCGGATGCGTGGTAATGACGAAAACTCGGTCGCCCATCCGCTCCAACGTCGGCCTCAAGGCCGTCATGGCGGTGACGGGCATCTTGCTGGCGCTGTTCCTGATCGCGCACATGATCGGAAACCTGAAGGTGTTCACGGGGGAGACCTCGTTCGACCACTACGCGCACTGGCTGCGCGACATCGGCAAGCCGCTGCTGCCCGGCGTGTGGTTCCTCTGGATCCTGCGCTCCGTGCTGGTGGTGGCCGTCGTCGCCCACATCGTGGCCGCGACCGTGCTGGCCCGGCGGGCCCGCGCCGCCCGCCCGGTGAAGTACGCCCACCGCAAGAAGGTCAACGGCAGCTACGCGGCCCGCACCATGCGCTGGGGCGGCGTGATCATCCTGCTCTTCGTGATCTACCACCTCCTGGACCTGACCACCGGCACGCTGAACCCGGTCGGCAACGAGAGCAAGCCGTACGGCAACGTCGTCGCCGACTTCGCGCCGGAGCGCTGGTACGTGACGCTCTTCTACACCCTCGCCATCGTCGCGGTGGGCTTCCACCTGCGGCACGGCGCCTTCAGCGCGTTCCGCAGCCTCGGCCAGCAGACGCCGCGGGGCGAGCGCCGGGCGCGCACCGCCGCGCTGGTCTTCGCCGTGCTGCTCTGCGCCGGATACCTGGTGGTCCCGTTCGCCGTTCTCACCGGATTGGTGTCCTGACATGGAACTCTTCACCGAGGGCGACCCGATCGCCGACACCAAGGCTCCCGCCGGCCCGATCGAGAAGCGCTGGGACACCCGGCGCTTCGAGGCCAAGCTGGTCAACCCCGCCAACCGCCGCAAGATGACGGTGATCGTGGTCGGCACCGGCCTGGCCGGCGGCTCGGCCGCGGCCACCCTGGCCGAGCAGGGCTACCACGTCAAGTCCTACTGCTACCAGGACAGCCCGCGCCGGGCGCACTCGATCGCGGCGCAGGGCGGCATCAACGCCGCGAAGAACTACCGCAACGACGGCGACTCGGTGCACCGGCTGTTCTACGACACCGTCAAGGGCGGCGACTTCCGCTCCCGGGAGTCGAACGTGCACCGGCTGGCCGAGGTCTCGGTCAACATCATCGACCAGTGCGTCGCCCAGGGCGTGCCGTTCGCCCGCGAGTACGGCGGGCTGCTCGACACCCGATCCTTCGGCGGCGCCCAGGTGCAGCGCACCTTCTACGCCCGGGGACAGACGGGCCAGCAGCTGCTGCTCGGCGCGTACCAGGCCCTGGAGCGGCAGATCGGCCTCGGCAACGTGGAGATGAACGCCCGGCACGAGATGCTGGAGCTGGTCATCGTCGACGGCAAGGCCCGCGGCATCGTGGTCCGGGACCTGGTCACCGGAGAGATCAGCACCGAGATGGCCGACGCCGTCGTGCTCGCCTCGGGCGGCTACGGCAACGTCTTCTACCTTTCCACCAACGCCAAGGGCTGCAACGTCACCGCCACCTGGCGGGCGCACCGCAAGGGCGCGTACTTCGCCAACCCCTGCTACACGCAGATCCACCCCACCTGCATCCCAGTCTCCGGCGACCACCAGTCGAAGCTGACCCTGATGAGCGAGTCGCTGCGCAACGACGGCCGCGTCTGGGTGCCGAAGACCAAGGGCGACGACCGCAACCCCCGGGACATCCCGGAGGACGGGCGGGACTACTACCTGGAGCGGATCTACCCCTCCTTCGGCAACCTGGTCCCCCGCGACATCGCCTCCCGCGCCGCGAAGAACGTCTGCGACGAGGGCCGGGGCGTGGGGCCGACCAAGCTCGGCGTCTACCTCGACTTCGCCGACGCGATCGGCCGGCTGGGCCGCAAGGCCATCGAGGCCAAGTACGGCAACCTCTTCGAGATGTACGAGCGGATCACCGGCGAGGACCCGTACGAGGTGCCGATGCGGATCTACCCCGCCGTGCACTACACGATGGGTGGTCTCTGGGTCGACTACGACCTCCAGTCGAGCATCCCCGGCCTGTTCGTGATCGGCGAGGCGAACTTCTCCGACCACGGCGCGAACCGGCTCGGCGCCTCGGCGCTGATGCAGGGCCTGGCCGACGGCTACTTCGTGCTGCCGACCACGATCGCCAACTACCTGGCCTCGGGGCCGCTGGAGAAGGTCGACGCCAGCCACCCGGCGGCGGTCGAGGCGCGCGCCGACGTCGAGGACCGGATCCAGCGGCTGCTGGCGGTCAACGGCGACCGGACGGTGGACTCGTTCCACCGGGAGCTGGGCCAGATCATGTGGGAGCACTGCGGCATGGAGCGCAGCGAGGCCGGGCTGCGCAAGGCGATCGGCGAGATCCGCGACCTGCGCGACGCGTTCTGGCAGCGGGTCCGGGTGTCCGGCACGGGCGAGGAGCTCAACCAGTCGCTGGAGAAGGCCGGCCGGGTGGCCGACTTCTTCGAGCTGGCCGAGCTGATGTGCATCGACGCCCTGCACCGCGAGGAGTCCTGCGGCGGCCACTTCCGGGCCGAGCACCAGACCCCGGACGGTGAGGCGCAGCGCGACGACGACCGGTTCGCGTACGTGGCGGCCTGGGAGTTCACCGCCACCGGTGAGCCGTCGGTGCTGCACAAGGAAGACCTGAAGTTCGAATACGTCCACCCCACGCAGCGGAGCTACAAGTGAACCTGACCCTGCGCATCTGGCGCCAGAAGGGCCCTGAGGACAAGGGTCGGATGGTGACCTACAAGGTCGACGACGTGTCCCCGGACATGTCGTTCCTCGAAATGCTCGACGTGCTCAACGAGCGGCTGATCCTCGCCGGCGAGGACCCGGTGGCGTTCGACCATGACTGCCGCGAGGGCATCTGCGGCATGTGCGGCTTGATGATCAACGGCGACGCGCACGGGCCGCAGCGCGGCACCACCGCGTGCCAGCTGCACATGCGGCAGTTCACCGACGGCGAGACGATCGACATCGAGCCGTGGCGGGCCAGCGCCTTCCCGGTGATCAAGGACCTGGTGGTCAACCGGGGCGCCTTCGACAAGATCATCGCGGCCGGTGGCTACATCACCGCGCCGACCGGCAGCGCCCCCGAGGCGCACTCCACCCCGGTGGCCAAGGCCAACGCGGACGCCGCCTTCGAGTCGGCGGCCTGCATCGGCTGCGGCGCCTGCGTCGCGGCCTGCCCGAACGGCTCCGGCATGCTCTTCACCGCCGCCAAGCTCACCCAGCTCTCGCTGCTGCCGCAGGGCCAGCCGGAGCGGTACACCCGGGTGATCGGCATGGTCGACGCGCACGACGAGGCCGGCTTCGGCGGCTGCACCAACGCCGGCGAGTGCACCCCGGCCTGCCCGAAGGGCATCCCCCTGAACACCATCGGCCGGCTCAACCGCGACTACCTCGCGGCCACCGCGAAGGGCGCCGGCAACACCCCCGGTTCCTGATCAGCCCGCCACACCGGACCGCCGTACCCCGCGCGTTCCAGGGGGTACGGCGGTCTGGCTTTGGGGCCGCCGTGATGTGGCGGGTTGCGGTGGTGGGGCTGGGGCGACCGTCCCCGGCTCCGGGCGGTCAGGCTTGATCCCTCCGCCGGGGACGGTCGCCCCAGCCCTGACCTGGTCAGCGTCTCGTCCGTCTGTTGCGGCACGTCCTGGTACGCCCGCTGACTCCTGATCGCCGACCCGCCAGCCCAGCCCAGTTCAGCCCGCCCGGCCCGCCCGGCTCGGCCAGCCCGGCTCGGCCCGCCCATTGGGGGTGATCCACTCCGTATCGCCGATGTCGTGGTGTCGAGTCGCTCAGATACCGCCATGTCGGCCAAACGGAGTCGATCACGCCCATGGGTCGGGCCGGCGGCTAGATCGACTCGGTTTCCGGAAAACCGGCCTGTCACTGCGCCTGGGACACCCCGCCTTTTTGAAACGCGGGTCGATCAACAGGGCGGACCACCTCCTCGGGACGCACGGGCGCCGGATGACCACCGGGCTGGGGGGCGACCGTTCCCGGCGCAGGGATCAAGCCTGACCGCCCGGAGCCGGGGACGTCGCCCCCAGCCCCGCCGCAACCACCTCCGAGCCAGGACGTTCGCCCCCAGCCCTCCGAGGCAGCCACTCCGGACCGGTTCAAGTGCCGGAGCGCGGGTAGCAGTCCGGTAGGCGTACCGGAGAAGGGACGAGCGGCATGAAGGCACTGACCTGGCAAGGAAAGCGGGACGTACGGGTCGAGGAGGTCCCGGACCCCCGGATCGAGGAGCCGACCGACGCGATCGTGAAGATCACCTCAACGGCGATCTGCGGGTCTGACCTGCACCTGTACGAGGTGCTGGGGCCGTACCTGAAGCCGGGCGACATCCTCGGCCACGAGCCGATGGGCATCGTCGAGGAGGTTGGGCCGGAGGTGACCCGGCTCAAGCCCGGCGACCGGGTGGTGGTGCCGTTCAACATCTCCTGCGGCAGTTGCTGGATGTGTCAGCGCCAGCTGTACGCGCAGTGCGAGACCACCCAGGTCACCAGCGAGGGCAAGGGCGCGGCGCTGTTCGGCTACACCTCGCTCTACGGCTCGGTCCCGGGCGGGCAGGCCGAGTACCTGCGCGTTCCGCAGGCCCACTTCGGGCCGATCACCGTTCCGCAGACCGGCGCCGACGAGCGCTACCTCTACCTCTCCGACATCCTGCCCACCGCCTGGCAGGCGGTGAAGTACGCGGACACCCCGCCCGGCGGCACGCTGGCGGTGTTCGGGCTGGGCCCGGTCGGCCAGTTCTGCGCCCGGATCGGCCGTCATCTCGGCGCCGGTCGCGTGATCGGCCTGGACCTGGTGCCGGAGCGGCTGGAGCTGGCCCGCCGGCACGGCATCGAGGTGCTGGACGTCCGGGAGCTCGACGATGTGCCGGGCGCGCTGATCGACCTGGTCGACGGACGCGGCCCCGACGCGGTGATCGACGCCGTGGGCATGGAGGCGCACGGCTCACCGGTGGGCAAGTTGGCCCACGCCGCCGTCGGGCTGCTGCCGGACAAGCTGGCCCAGACGATGACCGACCGGGTGGGCATGGACCGGCTCTCGGTTCTGCACGCCGCGCTGAAGTCGGTCCGCCGTGGTGGCACCGTCTCGCTCTCCGGCGTCTACGGCGGCGAGGCGGACCCCATGCCGCTGATGGAGATGTTCGACCGGGGCATCCAGCTGCGGATGGGGCAGTGCCACGTGCGCCGGTGGACCGACGAGATCCTGCCGCTGCTCGCCGGTGACGACGATCCGCTGGGCGTGGAGGACCTGCGGACCCACCGGGTGCCGCTGGCCCGGGCGCCGGAGGCGTACGAGATGTTCCAGAAGAAGGAGGACGGCTGCATCAAGGTCGTGCTCGCTCCGTGAGCCGGGTCGTGGTGATCGCCGGTGCGACCAGCGGGATCGGCCGGGCGACGGCCCGGGCGTTCGCCGAGCGCGGCGACCGCGCCGCCCGCGCCACACAGACCCTGGCCGAGGTACGCGCGGAGTGCCCCGACGTCGACGTGCTGACCGTGCCCACCGATGTCACCGAGCCGGGCGCGTTGGAGGCGCTCGCGGGCGCCGCGACGCACCGGTTCGGCCGCATCGACGTCTGGGTGCACACGGCCGCCGTGATGGCCTACGGGCGCTTCGACGAACTGCCGGAACGGGTCTTCGACCAGGTGGTGCGGACCGATCTGCTGGCCGCGGCCGGATCGGCGCGGGTGGCATTGCGGCATTTCCGGGCGACCGGGGCCGGCACCCTGATCCTCACCGGTTCGGTGCTCGGGCACATCACCGCGCCGTACATGAGCGCCTACGTGGCCAGCAAGTGGGGCTTGCAGGGGTTGGTCCGGACCCTGCAGCAGGAGCTGCGCGACAGCCCGCGGATCCGGCTGTGCCTGGTCAACCCGGGCAGCGTGGACACCCCGGTGTACCAGCAGGCGGCCAACTACCTGGGTCGGGTCGGCCGGCCCCCACCGCCGGTCACCAGCCCGCAGCGGGTGGCCCGGGCCATCGTGGACTGCGTGGACCGGCCCCGTCGGGAGGTGTCCGTGGGCCGGTTGAACGTGGTGCTGCGTGCCGGTTTCACCATGCTGCCCGGCGTGTACGACGTCCTGGTCGGCCCGTTGATGCGGTTGGCGGGCCTGAGCGGGCGGCCGGTCGACGCGCACGACGGCACGGTCTTCGCCCCGAACCCGCTCGGCGAGGCGGTGCGCGGCGGTCACCTTCCTGACCTGCGGCAGCTCGCCCGCGGCGTGCCCGGGCCGGTGGGCGGCGTGCTGCGCCGCCGGCTCAGCTGAGCGGTCGGGGGGCACCTTGCATCGATCAACTCGCCTAGTGTGGTGGTCCGGCAAGCGCTCCGGCGCACCACGATGGGGGAGACGATTGACCATCCGACTGAACCGCAGGACCGCGCTCGGGCTGGGCACCGTGGCCACCGCCGGTACGGTGCTCGGCGCCGCCGGCCCGGCGAGCGCCGCCGCAACGACCGAACCGAGGCCGACCACCCCGGCCCAGGCCGCCCGCCGGGTCGCCGCCAGCTATTCCCGGCTCAGCACCGAGGCCGGCGGCAACTGGCAGGCGTACGTCAGCGTGGCTGACCCCGCCGGAGCGCCCGTGGTCGCGGTGTCGGCCGAGGCGGACCGGCGGATCGAGGCGTACAGCGTCAACAAGATCGCGGTCGCCACGGCGGTGCTCGACAAGATCGACCGGGGGCTGCTCACGCTGGACCAGCGGGTCGAGGTGACCGAGGCGATCGTCGTACCGGGCGGCGACGGCATCTTCAGCCTGGACGGCGCGTACCCGAGCAGCGTGACCCTCGGGCACGTGCTGGCCACCCTGTTGACCGTCTCCGACGACACGGCGGTGCGCCTGTGCGGGTCGGTGTGCCCGGCCGCCGAGCTGAACGCCATCCTGGTCGCCAAGGGCTTCCCGAACACGCAGGTCGAGCCGGTGGCCAACCCGAACCGGTTCTTCCTCGGCACCAGCACCCCCCGGGAGACGCACGACCTGCTGCGCGCCCTGGTCGCCGGCACCCTGCTCTCCCCCGCGTCGACGGCGTTCCTGCTCGGGCTTCTGCGCGCCCCGGTGGCGTTCACCGACGGCATCCGCCGCACCATGTCCTCCGAGGAGCGGGCCCGGATCGCCACCAAGGCGGGCTGGTTCGCCGACGCCCGGCACGAGGCCGGGATCATCTTCGACCGCTCCGGCGCCGCGGTGCTCACCTACGCGCTGTTCGCCGACGGGCAGGCCGACCCGGACGACTTCGGCGCCACCCACCCGGCGGTGCAGGCCCGGGCCGCCATGGGGCCCCGGTTCCTGGCCGCGGTGGACCGGCTCGCCGGCGCCGGCACGGCGTACCGGATCGCGACCCGGCGGCCCAGCAACGGCGGCTGAGCACGTTCCCGGGCCGGCCGCCGCGGCGGCGGCCGGCCCGGTGCGCCGACCGCCGGGGCACGAGCCGGCCCGGGTGACTACCGTGTAGTGCGGGACACGGCGGAGGGACGGCGATGGCACCAGCGGAACGCACGGAGGTCGAGCGGTCGCTCGGGCGACGGTTGGGCGGCGCGGCAGGGCTGGCCGCTCTGGCCGGCCTGGCCTGGGTGGCCCGGGACGTGCCGGCGGCACTGGGTGGCCGGCTCGCCGGCGTCCGGGCCGAGCGGGCGGCCCGTTCGCCCCAGTTCCGCGACGGCACCTTCCACAACCAGGCCGGCACCCGCACGATGGTCGCCGACCCGGGCCGCAACCTGCTCCGCGAGCTGATCTTCGGCAAGCAGAAGCGCCGCCCGAGCACCGCGGTGCCGCTGCTCCGTCCGGCCGAGGAGCCGGCCACCTCCGGCACCGACCGGGAACTCGGTGTCATCTGGTACGGCCACGCCTCCGCCCTGGTGGAGATCGAGGGCTACCGGGTGCTCATCGACCCGGTCTGGAGCGAACGCTGCTCCCCGTCGGCCCTGGTCGGTCCCCGTCGGTTGCACGAACCCCCGGTACGCCTCGACGAGCTGCCCCAGCTCGACGCGATCCTCATCTCCCACGACCACTACGACCACCTCGACATGGCCACCGTCCAGGAGCTGGTCACCCGGCAGTCCGCGCCGTTCCTGGTGCCGCTGGGGGTGGGGGCCCACCTGGACCGGTGGGGGGTGCCGGCCGACCGGATCATCGAGCTGGACTGGTCCGAGAGTCACCAGATCGACGGGCTGACGGTCATCGCGACGCCGGCCCAGCACTTCTCCGGCCGGGGGCTGCGCCGTGACGGCACGCTCTGGAGTTCCTGGGTGATCCAGGGGACGTCCCGCAAGGTCTTCTACACCGGCGACTCCGGCTACTTCGACGGGTACGCGGCGATCGGCGCGGAACACGGGCCGTTCGACGTGACGCTGATGCAGATCGGCGCGTACGACCGGGCCTGGCCGACCATCCACATGTTCCCCGAGGAGGCGGTCGACGCCCACCTCGACCTGCGCGGCGGGCTGTTCATCCCGGTGCACTGGGCGACGTTCAACCTGGCCCTGCACGACTGGTCCGAGCCGGTGAACCGGCTCTGGGCCGAGGCGAAGGCTCGTGACGTCCGGCTGGCCGTTCCCCGCCCCGGCGAGCGCGTGGTGGTCGACGACCCACCCGCCGTGGACGGCTGGTGGCAGGCCGTCGCCTGAGCTCAGAGCACGAAGGCGTCGGTCCAGAGCGCGCCGGAGCGGCCGGAGAGCGCGTCCAGCATGGCCACCGCCTGACCGTCGGTGAGCTGCGCGACGAAGTCCACGATGGCCCGGCCCCGGGCCCGGCCGATCCGGTCCGAGGTGCGCGGGTGCAGCTCCGCCTCGGCCAGCTCGACCAGGTCGTGCAGCCGCCGGGGCAACCGGGACTCCTCCTCCGGGTCGAGCAGCCACTCCCACAGCGCCTCGACCAGGGTGCCCAGCAGCCGGGCCTGGCCGCGCTGGTGCAGGGCGAGGTCGGGGCGGGCCAGCACGAACCGGTGGTGGACGAACTTGAGCACCTGCACCTCGTGCCACTGGGCGCAGCCGAGCAGCACGTACCCGGAGCGCACCGACGGCTGGTCGGTGACCGTGATCGCCTCGACGAAGCGGGTCGACCAGCGGGCGGAGAAGCGCGCCACGTACTGCTCGGCCTCGATCGAGCCGTCGAACGGCATCGCCAGCAGCCCGTCGACCAGTTCCTCGCGGACGTGCTCGACGGCGGCGGCGAACGCGTCGTCGTCGGCGATCCAGGCGTCCTTGCGGTGCAGTTGCCGGCGCAGCCGCTCGATCGCCGCTCCGGGTCGCCGGGCGG
Source organism: Micromonospora sp. CV4 (assembly GCF_003667455.1). Taxonomy (NCBI): domain Bacteria; kingdom Bacillati; phylum Actinomycetota; class Actinomycetes; order Micromonosporales; family Micromonosporaceae; genus Micromonospora; species Micromonospora sp. CV4. Next base: position 27,567 of record NZ_RCVI01000265.1, read on the forward strand.
CGGTGGCCAGCGCCGCGTCGGTGATCGCCCGGAAGTGCCCGCTCTCCCGCTGCCAGGCCATCAGCTCGGCGGAGACCGAGCCCTGCTGGAGCACTCCGACCCGGTAGAAGTCCTCCACGTCGTGGATGGCGTACGCGATGTCGTCGGCGGTGTCCATCACGGACGCCTCCACGGTCTGCTGCCAGTCCGGGATGCGGCCGGCGAACGGCTCCCGGGCCTGGCGCAGGTCGTCGAGCTCGGTCCGGTAGGCGCCGAACTTCGACGAGCCGCTCGCCGGGTCGTCCGGCGGCGGGGTGGCGCCGCGCGGCGGCGGGTCCAGCAGGCGGGGGTGCGGGTCGGGGTGGTCCAGCCGGGTCCACGGGTACTTCAGCATCGCCGCGCGGACCGCGGCGGTCAGGTCCAGCCCGGTGGTGGCCGCGCCCCGGATCTCGGTGCTGGTGACGATCCGGTACGACTGGGCGTTGCCCTCGAAGCCGTCACTGAGGCCGAGGCGCTGCCGGGCCAGCCGGTCCAGCACCCGCTCCCCCAGGTGCCCGAACGGCGGGTGGCCCAGGTCGTGGGCGAGCGCCGCGGCCTCCACGACGTCCGGGTCGCAGCCGCCGAGCTTGTCCAGCAGGTCACGCCACCGCTCGTCGGATGTCAGCCGCTCGGCGATCGCCCGGGCCACCTGGGCGACCTTCAGGCTGTGGGTGAGCCGGTTGTGCACCAGCAGGCCGGAGCCGACCGGGCTGATCACCTGGGTGACGCCTCCGAGCCGGGCGAAGAACGGCGAGCCGACGATCCGGTCCCGGTCGGCGCGGAACGGGTTGGCCGTGAGGTCGCCGAGGGCCCGGGCGCTGCCGCCGAAGAGCCGCCGGGCGCGCGGCTCCGCAGCTGTTTCCATGATCGCCACGCTAGCGCAGGCACGGCGGGGCCGCCGCCGGGTCACCCCGGCCGGGCGCGGCGACAACGGCCGGGACCGCCCGGCACAATGCAGGCGGTACCCGCTCTTTGAAGGCGGATCGAGTCGAAGGCGGATCGAGATCGTGACCCAGTCTGTTCATCAGCGGATCGCCGACGAGCTCGGCGTGGCCGAGCGTCAGGTGCGGGCGGCCGTGGAGCTGCTCGACGGCGGCGCCACCGTGCCGTTCATCGCCCGCTACCGCAAGGAGGCCACCGGCCTGCTCGACGACACCCAGCTGCGCACCCTGGAGGAGCGGCTGCGCTACCTGCGCGAGCTGGACGAGCGGCGGGCCGCGGTCCTGGAGTCGATCCGGGGCCAGGGCAAGCTGGACGAGGCCCTGGAAGCGCAGATCATGGCCGCCGACTCGAAGTCCCGGCTGGAGGACATCTACCTGCCGTACAAGCCGAAGCGGCGGACCCGGGCGCAGATCGCCCGCGAGGCCGGGCTGGCGCCGCTGGCCGAGACGCTGCTGGCCGACCCCACCCAGGACCCGCGCGCCACCGCCGCCGGGTTCGTCGACGCGGAGAAGGGCGTCGCCGACGCCGCCGCCGCGCTGGAGGGCGCGCGGGCGATCCTGATCGAGACCTTCGCGGAGGACGCCGACCTGATCGGCACGCTGCGCGAGCAGATGTGGTCGCGGGGCCGGCTGGTGTCCCGGGTACGCGAGGGGCAGGAGACGGCCGGCGCCAAGTTCGCCGACTACTTCGACTTCTCCGAGCCGTACCCGAAGCTGCCCTCGCACCGGATCCTGGCCATGTTCCGGGGCGAGAAGGAGGGTGTGCTCGACCTGACCATGGAGCCGGAGGAGGCCGGCGAGGCGGACGCCGCGCCGACCGGCCCGAGCCGGTACGAGGAGGTGATCGCCGGCCGGTTCGGTGTGTCCGACGCCGGCCGCCCGGCCGACCGCTGGCTCGCCGACACGGTCCGCTGGGCGTGGCGCACCCGGATCCTCATCCACCTCGGCGCGGACCTGCGGATGCGGCTGTGGCAGGCCGCCGAGGAGGAGGCGGTACGCGTCTTCGCCATGAACCTGCGGGACCTGCTGCTCGCCGCGCCCGCCGGCACCCGCCCCACGATGGGGCTGGACCCGGGCCTGCGTACCGGCGTCAAGGTGGCCGTGGTGGACGCCACCGGCAAGGTGGTCGCCACCGACACCATCTACCCGCACGAGCCGCGCCGGCAGTGGGACGCGTCGATCGAGACCCTCGCCCGGCTGGCCGGCGCGCACGGCGTCGAGCTGGTGGCAATCGGCAACGGCACCGCCTCCCGGGAGACCGACAAGCTGGCCGGTGACCTGATCAAGAGGCACCCGCAGCTCAACCTGACGAAGGTGGTGGTCTCCGAGGCCGGCGCGTCGGTCTACTCGGCCTCCGCGTACGCCTCCCAGGAGCTGCCCGGGATGGACGTGTCGCTGCGCGGCGCGGTGTCCATCGCCCGCCGGCTCCAGGATCCGCTCGCCGAGCTGGTCAAGATCGACCCGCGGTCCATCGGGGTGGGCCAGTACCAGCACGACCTGTCCGAGGTGAAGCTGTCCCGGTCGCTGGACGCGGTCGTGGAGGACTGCGTCAACGCGGTCGGGGTGGACGTCAACACCGCCTCCGCGCCACTGCTGACCAGGGTCTCCGGCATCGGCGCCGGGCTGGCCGAGAACATCGTGCTGCACCGCGACGCCAACGGGCCGTTCCGGTCGCGTACCGAGCTGAAGAAGGTGGCGCGGCTCGGGCCCAAGGCGTTCGAGCAGTGCGCCGGGTTCCTGCGCATCCCCGACGGTGACGACCCGTTGGACTCCTCCAGTGTGCACCCCGAGGCGTACCCGGTGGTGCGCCGGATCCTCTCCAGCACCGGCCAGGACCTGCGCTCGGTGATCGGCAAGAGTGGGATCCTGCGCGGGCTGCGGGCGACCGACTTCGTCGACGACCGGTTCGGCCTGCCCACCGTCACCGACATCCTCGCCGAGCTGGAGAAGCCGGGGCGCGACCCTCGGCCGGAGTTCCGCACCGCCACCTTCGTGGAGGGCGTGGAGAAGATCGGCGACCTGACGCCGGGCATGGTGCTGGAGGGCGTGGTCACCAACGTGGCCGCGTTCGGCGCGTTCGTGGACGTCGGGGTGCACCAGGACGGCCTCGTGCACGTCTCGGCCATGTCCCGGACCTTCGTGAAGGACCCCCGCGAGGTGGTCAAGTCCGGCGACGTGGTCAAGGTCCGGGTGCTCGACGTGGACGTACCCCGCAAGCGGATCTCGCTGACCCTGCGCCTCGACGACGAGCCGGGCGCGGCGCCCGACGGCGCACGGGACGGGCAGGGTGCCCGCCCCGGCCGGACCGGCCAGGACGGACGCGGCGGCCCGGCCCAGCGCGGTTCGCAGGACGGACGAGGCGGCCCTGCCCAGCGCGGTTCGCAGGGCGGACGCGGCGGCCCCGACCAGCGCGGTTCGCAGGGCGGACGCGGCGGCCACGACCAGCGCGGTTCCCAGGGCGGACGCGGCGGCCCCGACCAGCGCGGTTCGCAGGCCGGACGCGGCGGCCCCGACCAGCGCGGTTCGCAGGCCGGACGCGGCGGTCAGCAGCGGCAGGGTCGGGGCGGCGGCGCGCCCGCGCCGGCCAACGACGCGATGGCCGAGGCCCTGCGCCGCGCCGGACTGGCCTGACCAACCAGGCACGGCGACACGCCCACCGCGACGCCGTCCGGGATGCCCGCCAGGTGGGCGGCCATCCCGGACGGCAGACACCGTGCCACCCGCGGTGACCGCCCGGCTATTTCCTCACCCGAACGCTGTCGAGCTGCCCCATGCGGCAGGCCCGCCGGCGCCCGACGTGCAGATCTTGGACAGTTTCCGTCAGGTCGGAACGGAAACTGTCCAAGATCTGCGGTCGCTCGCAGCGCGCTTGAAGATCTGGGGCAGGTCAGGACGGGCTTCGGGGCGTGGGCGGCCAGCGAACGAGGTCAGGTGGAGATCGGGCCCGGGTTGGGGTGAGGCCGCCGCCCGCGGTCAGGCGGCTGAGGGTCGGGCCGCCACAGGCGGGGATCGCCTGGAGAGGGGCCAGCCAGGATTGAAAGCGCCGGGACACGAGCGTCTAAGGCGGGAGCGCGGGACGCGGGACGTAGGGCGCGGGCGCGGGCGCGGGGCGCGGGAAATCGGATCGCTTGGCGGTGGGGTTCGGGGTGATGATCTCGCGGTGAGGATGCATACCGACCAGGTCGACGTCACCGCGGACGTGGTCGCCGCGTTGGTGGCCGAGCAGTTTCCCGAGTGGCGGGCCCTCCCGGTACGCCCGCTCCCGTCGTCCGGCACGGTGAACGCCCTCTTCCGGCTCGGCCCGGAGGTCGTCCTGCGGTTCCCACTGCAGCCCACCGGGGACCCCGAGTTGCGTGCCGAGCTGCGGCAGGAGCAGGAGTACGCGCGGCTGCTCGCCGCGCACCTGCCGATCGCGGTGCCCGAACCGCTCGGCCTCGGCGAGTCGGGCGAGGGGTATCCCGGGCCGTGGACGGCGTACCGCTGGATCCCCGGCGAGCCGGCGCGGCACGACCGGATCGACGACCTGGACGCCTTCGCCCGCGACCTGGCCGGCGTCGTCGCCGCGCTGCACGGCGTCGACACCGGCGGTCGGGCGTGGCCCGGGTTCGGCCGGGGCGGTCCGTTGGCCGCCCAGGACGCCGGCGTTCGGTCGTCCCTCGCCGACAGCACCCAGCTGACCGACACCGCCCGGCTCGCGGCCGTGTGGGACCGCTGCCGGGAGGCTCCCCGGCGCGACGATCGCGACGTGCGGATCCACGGTGACCTGATGCCGGGCAACCTGCTGGTTCGCGGCGGCCGGCTGGCCGCGGTCATCGACCTCGGCACGGTCGGCGTCGGCGATCCGGCGGTGGACCTGATGCCGGCGTGGAACCTGCTCGACGCCGGGTCGCGGGAGACGTACCGGCGGGCGCTCGGTGTGGACGACGCCAGGTGGGAGCGGGGGCGCGGCTGGGCCCTGATGCAGGCGATCAACGCGCTGCCGTACTACGTCGAGACCAACACGGTGATGGCCGACATCGCCCGGCACACCCTGCGGGCCGTACTCGACTGAGCCGCGCGGCGCTCGCGGGCGTACCGTCGGCGTCGTGAGTGAGCGGGACGGCCGGGAGTGGCGGGAGCGGCAGCGACAGGCGGTGCGGGCGCACGCCGACGCGGACGCGCGGCGGCGGGCCGCCGAGCAGGCCGAGGCGGCGGAGCTGGTGGCCTGGTTCGTGGCCGAGGCGACCCGGCGAGGGCTGCCCACCACCCGGCTGGTCGCCCGGGGCTACGACGGGCGCGGCCGCTACCGGACCCGGCTGACCGGCTGGTACGTCGACCGGGCCGAAACCCGGGCGGTGGACGTGGCCGGCCGGTTCCACCTGCTGACGGTGCCGGGCGGCGTGCGGGCGCGGCTGTTCGGCGTCGATCCACAACCCAGCCCGGCGCCGTTGATCATCGGGGCGGGGGGCCGCGACGGCGAGTCGATCCCGTTGCGAACGTTGCTCAACCGGCTGCTGGACGACGGGACCGGCGGGCCAGGTTCCACCACCACAGCTGCTGCACCGCGAGGGTGAGCAGCCCGGCCAGGACGATCGCGCAGAGGTTGATCACCAGCTGAAGGGCTGACCCGCCCGCCTCGTCCCACACCCCGTAGGCGGCGGCCACGGACACATTCGCGGCGGCCGGCACCGTGGTCACCGAGATCAGCACCCCGACCAGACTGCCCGACTTCTTCGACGTCAACGAGAGCATGCCGGCCACGCCGGCGAGCAGACCGACCACCCAGGACAACGCGTCCGGCCGCCAGATGAAGTCGGTGAGCGGACGGTCCGCGAGCAGCATCTCCCGACTGACCAGTCCGGCGGCGTTCAATGCCCAGGTGCTCGCCACGGTCACGACCATGGCCGCGAGGAAGCCAACCGTGAGGGCCTGCACCGACCGGACGATCACCCCGAGCCGGCGCCGCAGCAGCGCGACGCAGAGCGCGGCGAGAGGGCCGAACTCCGGCCCGACGACCATCGCGCCGACGATGAGGATCGGCTGGTCCAGCAGGACACCAATGCCGGCGATCATGGTGGCGATGGTGAGCAGCGCCAGGTAGGTGCCGGACAGTTCGGTCTGCTCGCCGGTCTTCGCCGCGATCTCGTCCCAGACCACCGCGTCGGCGCCGCTGCCGGGTGCCCGGTCGGCCGCCCGGTCGGCGGCCGCGGAGATCGTCAGCTCGACGTCGTCGGCGGCGATGCCGCCGCTCGCGTCCACACCGAGCTGTCGCAGGACCTGCAGGACGCGGTCGGCGCTCTCCCGGACGACGTCGCAGTGGATGAGGTCGCCGCGTGGCTGGCGGGCGACGCCGGGCAGCACCACGAGGTGGGTCACCCCCGGCTCGGCGGCCAGCAGGTCGGCCACCGCCGCCGACTGGTCCGACGGAGCGATCACCCTCAGATGCAGCACGGTCTCCCCCTCGCCCGACCGGCCAGTTCTCCCCTCGCCCGACCGGCCGGTCGCGACTCTACCGCTCGACCGCGGACGGCCCGAACCGCAGGAGGGCGCACGACGAGGCCGTGTCCCTCCGCGGCTTTTCGTGGTTGATCGGGACGAAGGAGGCTGACTGTCGGCATTCGGGTCCGCTGCCCGTCTTGTGACGGTAGAAACCTTAAGTAGCTACTGCGTCGCTTTCCTCGGAGGTCGGGCGGTGCCGGTGCCTGGTGGTCTCGCGAATGGCCCGGAACACCCCCTCCCGCACACCAAATACCGGGAACGGTCGTTTGTCCCTAGTAGCGACCTCCCAATATCGATTCATCCCCCTATAGCCGGTTCAATCCGAAGGTTCGATTGGTGAATCTCGCACACATTGAAAAGGATTTTCCACGGCCAGCGAGTCACACCTGGTCAGAGCCCACGCCCTTCGGCGCCGCCCCCGCCCGCCTCGTCTCGTCAGGAACCACGCCATGATGAGCCTTCCACTCGCTGGTGGAATCCTGCTCGCATTCGTCGTTGGCGCCGTGCTGCAGCCACTGATCCTCCGCCTGCTGAGAGCAGCCGCAGTCCTCGACATGCCGTCCGAGCGGTCCTCGCACAGCACACCAGTCCCGCGCGGAGGCGGCGTGGGGGTCGCCGCGGCGGCAGGGCTTGCACTTGTCCTGAACGAGCACGCACGACCTATTGCCATACCGCTGCTCTTCTTCGCGGTCATCGGGCTCCTGGAAGACCTCCGTGGGCTCCCGATCCGCATCCGGCTACTTCTGCAGTTGCTCGCCGGCCTGGCCACGGGCGTGGTCCTGGTGCCGAGCGGGCACGCGTTGTACGTCCAGGTGATCCTCGTACTCGCCCTGGCGGCGTGGCTGGCCTCGTATGTGAACGCCTTCAACTTCATGGACGGCATCAACGGCATCTCGGCGGTGCACGCAATCCTCGGCGGAACGGTGTACGCCGTACTCGGAGTGCTCACGGACCTTCCGCTACTGATCGCGGCCGGCAGTATGATCGCCGCCGCATCCCTGACATTCCTCCCCTGGAACGCGTGGGTCGCCAAAGTCTTCCTCGGTGATGTCGGGTCGTACGCCCTCGGCGGCGCGCTCGGCACGATCGCCGCGTACGCGATCGTTCGCGGCACGCCGCCGGAAGCTGCCGTGGCGCCACTCGCCCTCTATCTCGCCGACACAGGCTGGACGCTCCTGCGCCGCATCCGTAACGGCGAGGCCTGGTATCGCCCGCACCGGCACCATGCCTATCAGCGTCTGACCGACAGCGGGTGGTCACATCAGCGGGTCACAGTGGCCACCGCGCTCACCGGCGCGGTCGTGGCCGGCTGTCTGATCGCCGCGTCCTTCAGCGGACCGCTCGCCCGTGCCGCACTGGATGCCGTGGCCCTCGCCATCCTCGCCGTCTACCTCGCTGCCCCCCGGTGGCTCACCGCTCAGCGGCCCCAGCCTCAGTCGGAAGGAAGGACGATCCATGTCAGAACTGTCAGCCCAACGAGTCGCTGACCTCGCCGGACCCGGGAACCGGCCGATCAAGAGGATCGCGGTGCTCGGCAGCAGCGGCTTCGTCGGCCGAGCGGTTGTCGCCGAGCTGGGCTGCAAAGGAGCAGAGGTTCAGCCCGTGACCGCGCCGCGCTTGTCGTGGCCGCTCACTCAGGCTCTCACAGCCAATGCGGTGCCGGCAGATCTCCACGAAGGCGTTGTCGACGCACTAGCCAACCAGCTCGACGGCGCCCAAGTCGTGATCAACACCGCCGGCTTGCCGGACGGGTCCGCCCCGGACAGTCCCGCGTTGTACGGCGGAAACGCACTGCTGCCCACCCTGGTCGCCCGAGCCAGCGCTCTGGTCGGCGCCAACCGGATGGTCCACGTCAGTTCTGCCGCAGCACAGGGCCCGATGGCGCTCGACGAGACGCCACGGACGATGCCCTTCTCGCCGTACTCGCGCTCCAAGGCGATTGGCGAACGCCTGCTGCAGCGCGAGGACGGCATCGGCACTGTCATCTACCGGTCGACGTGGGTCCATGATGTGGATCGGCCGAACACCCGGGCGCTCATCCGGCTCGCACAGTCGCGCATGAGCTGCGTCGCCGGGGACGGCACCGCACCGACGCCCCAGGTGCTCATCGACGATGTCGCCAGGGCGATCGTCCATCTCGGGCTCACCCACGAACCGGTGCCGCCCATCGTGCTCCAGCCCTACAACGGCATGACGACAGGGCTCCTGCTCCGCCTCCTCGGAGGTCGCGAGCCGCTGCACGTCCCACCACGGGTGGCACGGTACGTGACGCGCGGCCTCACTGCGTACGGGAAGACGAGCCTGAGCGCCAATGCGCAAGCACGTCGGGTGGACATGCTCCTGTTCGGCAAGCGACAGACGCCGGGCTGGCTCGCCGACCAGGGGTTGGCACCCGAGCTGCGCCCCGAGGCATGGGAGCGGCTGAGGACGGCCGCGGCTGGATCGGTGTCTGCTCCGGCCGCGGTGGCAGCGCGGTGAAAATCGGGATCATCACGCAGTGGTACGACCCGGAGGGAGGCTCCGCCGTTCTCCCGGGGATCATCAGCCGGTCGCTCGTCGCACTGGGGCACGAGGTGCATGTGCTCACCGGCTTCCCGAACTATCCTTCCGGCCACCTGTCTCCGGGATACCGGCTTCGTCCGTACCAGTTCGAGATGATGAACGGAGTCTCGGTGCATCGGGTGCCGCTGGTGCCCAGTCACGACCGGTCGGCAGTCAGGCGGGCTGCCAACTACCTCAGCTTCGCGGTCTCGGCAGCGGTTCGACTGGACCTGCTCCGCACGGTCGACGTCTGGTTGGTCTACTCGTCACCGGCGACTGTGACACTGCCCGCGATGATGGCCCGTTGGCTACACGGACGCCCGTACGTGATCCTCATGGAGGATCTGTGGCCGGACACCCTGGCGGAGAGCGACTACGTGCGCCCTGGCCGTCGCACCGACCTCATAGTCCGGTTGCTCACCAGGTTCTGCGACGCGGCGCACCGCACGGCATCGTCGGTGGCCGTCATCGCGCCCGGTATGGCGGATATCCTGACCAGCCGCGGAGTCCCCCGGGACAAACTTTCGGTCGTCTACAACTGGGTCGACGAACGTGTCTTCCGCCCGAGGCCACCTGACCCGCAGTTGTCGGCCGCCCTCGGGCTGGACGGCTTCGTCGTCATGTATGCCGGCAGCATGGGCAATCTCCAAGGGCTCGATGTCGCCGTCGACGCACTGGAGCATCTCGCCGACATCCCGGACCTGACACTCGTCTTCGCCGGCAGCGGCGTAGAGGAGCGCCGCCTACGCGAGTCGGCCGCACGGTACGCCCCCGGCCGGGTGGTCTTCCTCGGCCAGCAGCCGGTCGAGCGGATGGTCCAGCTGATGCCACTCGGGGACGTCCAGTTGATTTCCTTGCGCGACCAGCCCTTCCTCCGGTCGATCATGCCCAGCAAGGTGCAGAGCACCCTCGCATGCGGGCGTCCCATCGTCGCCGCCCTGGCGGGTGACGCGGCCCGGCTCGTGGACGAGTCCGGTGCCGGATTCGTTGCTCCTCCCGGCGACGCCTACGGGTTGGCCGACGCCATCCGCCGGATGTACGAGTTGGGCGCTGAGAAGCGCGAAGAGCTGGGCCGCTGCGGCCGGCTGTTCTACCTGGAACGGCTCTCGGAGCGGGTGGGCAGCGTTGCCCTCGCGAAGCACCTGGAGAACGCCGTCCACAGCCACAAGGCCGTGCCACAGCCGCTCTGACAACTGCTCAGGGTCGCCAGCCACCGGGCCTCAGAGGTACGGAGTCTCCTCCGGCAACGCCTTCTCGCCGAGACGTACTCGTCGAGGGTGCCGGAGGACTGTTCGGCACATGCCACGGCCAACGGGACAACCGGAACTTCAGCTCATATAACCCAAAACCGGCCAACAGGGCCTCTTTGCCCTGTAACAAGGACAAAGAGCGTAACGCTCCTTCTGCCGGGCGGTGGAAGTACTCGGAACGGGACAGGGAGCCAGTACATGCCGCAGGACACGCAGCACGGGGAGCGGTCGGCCCAGCGGACACGGCGAGCCAGGGCCCGCCGCCGCGCCGCCGGATTTCTCGCGGCCGACACCACCGCCTGGGTCGGCGGTTCAGTCGCGGCCGCTTGGACCCGATTCGAGTTCCAGCTCCCCCCGGGCCAGCTCGCCCGAGCCGCAGCGGTCGGAATAGTCGCGGCAGTCATCCACGTGGCAGTCGCTGCGCTGCGCCGGCTCTACTCCGGACGACACCCGCTGGGCAGCCTGCAAGAGGTCCAGGGCCTCGCCGGCACCACCATCACGACGGCCTGCATCGTGCTGCTGGGCCTGCTGCCGTCCGGCGACCGGCCGGTTCCGGCGAGCACGCCTTTGGTCGGCGGTGCGCTCGCCCTGCTCTTCATGCTCGGCGCCCGGTTCGCGTACCGGCACCGGCGCGACCTCGCCATGCGACCAGACGTCCAGTCGTCGACGCCGGTGCTGCTGTTCGGGATGGGCGATGCCGGCCAGGGACTGCTTCGGGCCATGGTCAGCGACCCGCGCGGCCGGTATCTACCAGTAGGCGCGCTGGACGACGACCCGGACAAGCGCGACCTGCGCATCGGCGGGGTGCGTGTGCTGGGCGGACGGCACGACGTCGCCGCCTCGGTCCGGCGTACCGGCGCCAGCGCCGTCATCTTCTCGGTGGCCAACGCCGACGCCGCGCTGATCCGCCAGATCCGTGAGGCCACCCTTGAGGCCGGCGCGATGTTCAAGGTGCTGCCCCCGGTGCGGGACCTGGTCGATCACCGGATCACGGTCACCGATGTTCGGGACGTGCAGATCAGCGATCTACTCGGCCGCCGCCAGGTGATCGGTGATCTACCGCTGAGCACCAACAGCCTGACCGGGCGGCGGATCCTGGTCACCGGTGCCGGTGGGTCGATCGGCTCCGAGCTCTGCCGTCAGGTGATGAAGGCCAATCCGGGTGAGCTGATGATGCTGGACCGGGACGAGTCGGCCCTGCACAGCCTTCAGATGTCGCTCGCCGGGCGGGCCATGCTGGACGGTCCCGAGCTGATCCTCGCCGACCTGCGGGACGACGAGGGAATCCGGCGGATCATCCGGGAGCGTCGCCCGGAAATCATCTTTCACGCGGCGGCGCTCAAACACCTGACGCTGCTGCAGCGGCACCCGGGCGAGGCGATCAAGACCAATGTCTGGGGCACACTCTCGGTGCTGGACGCCTGTCAGGACGTGGCGAAGTTCGTCAACATCTCCACGGACAAGGCGGCGGACCCGATCAGCGTCCTCGGCTACTCGAAGCGGATCACGGAACGATTGACCGCGCACGCCGCGTCCCGATTCCCGGGAACCTTCCTCAGCGTCCGGTTCGGCAACGTGCTGAGCAGCCGCGGCTCGGTGGTGACGGCCTTCCAACGGCAGATCGAGGCCGGAAAGCCCCTGACGGTCACCCACCCGGACGTCAGCCGCTACCTGATGACCGTGCAGGAGGCTGTCCACCTGGTGCTCCAGGCCGCCGAAATCGGCCGGGACGGAGAGGCACTGGTGCTCGACATGGGCGAGCCGGTCCGGATCGTCGACCTGGCTCGCCAGATGGCTGAGCAGGCATCCAGCTCCGTGCCGATCGTCTACACGGGCCTCCGGCCCGGCGAGAAGCTGCACGAGGACCTGCTCGGGACGGGCGAGGTCGACACCCGGCCGTTCCATCCCCTCGTGTCCCACGTGGCCGTGCCGGCGCTCGATCCGATGGAGGTGAGCGGGCTCGACCCGTACGAGGATGCGGCGAAGGTCGTCGAGCATCTCGCGCTGCTCTGCACCCAGCCGACCGATCCGGTGGTGGATGGTCCGCTGGGCGTACCACTGCAGTCACGCTGATCAACCGGACCGCGACGAACGGGGTGACGCCACGCGGCGTCACCCCGTTCGTTCCACGGCGAGGCGTCTTCCCCGGGCGCTCTGATTAACGCGACTGCAACCAGATCCACCAACAGGGCCGGCGACCGCAGAGACGCGCTCGCCGGCCCTGTTGGCTACCTGGTTCAGGGGCGGATGCCGGCCCAGTCGTGGTGGCGGCGGACGGTGGAGAGAATGAAGTCGACCACCCGCCGGGAGGTGTCCGGCACCTGGTAGTCCACCGGGCAGGGCACCCCCTGCGCCGCGACCTGGGACACGGTCACCTCGACGGCCTCGACCACGCCCTGCGGGTCGAGGCCGGTCATGATGATGCCGCCGGCGTCGAGCGCCTCCGGTCGTTCGATCGACTCACGCAGGGTCACCGCGGGGAAGCCGAGGATGGCGGACTCCTCGCTGATCGTTCCGCTGTCCGACAGGGTGCAGAACGCCGTTGTCTGCAGGTGCACGTAGTCGAGCAGACCGAACGGCTCGTGGAACGCGATGCCGTCCAACGCGGTGGCGTCCGGGGCCAGCGCCTCCAGCCGTTTGCGGGTCCGCGGGTGGGTGGAAACCAGCACCGGCAGGCCCCACCGGTCGCGGACCGCCACCAGGCAGTCCAGCAGCCGACGGAGCCGGTCGGGCCGGTCCACATTCTCCTCTCGGTGCGCGCTGACCAGGAAGTACCCGCCCCGCTCCAGCTCCAGCTGGCGCAGGATGGTCGAGTTGGCGATCGGCGCCCGGTAGTGCTCCAGCACCTCCCGCATCGGCGAGCCGGTGTGCAGGATCCGACGCGGGTGCAGGCCCTCGGCGAGCAGGTTGCGACGGGCGTGCTCGGTGTAGACCAGGTTGAAGTCGGCCACGTGGTCGACCAGCCGCCGGTTGGTCTCCTCCGGCACATTCAGGTCGAAGCAGCGGTTCCCGGCCTCCATGTGGTAGACCGGCACCCGCATGCGCCGCGCCATCAGAGCGGCGATACAGCTGTTGGTGTCGCCGAGCACCAGCAAGGCGTCCGGTCGCACCTCCGCGATCGCCGCCTCCATGCCGACCAGCACCCCGCCGAGTACTCGGCCGAGCGATGACGTGTCGACGCGGAGAAACCGGTCCGGCTCCCGCAGGCGCAACTCCTTGAAGAACACGTCTGACAGGGTGCTGTCCCAGTTCTGTCCGGTGTGCACCAGCGTGTGATCCACCGTGTCGTCCAGTCGGGCGAGCACCCGGGAGAGCCTGATGATCTCGGGTCGCGTGCCGACCACCGTCATGATCCGAGTCATTCCCGTCCTCTTCCTGCTGCCACCTGAGTCAGTCCTCATCGAGCAGATTGGCGCCGAGCATCATGCGCTGACGGCGAGCGACGCCGACCGGGCCGCCTCCACGGGCTCGGGCCAGGTGTCCGGCCGGTTCGGGTCGAACAGCTCGTTGGTCCAGAACATCGTCACCAGCTCGTCCGCGCCGGTGTTCACCAGCTTGTGCACCCACATCGTGGGCATGTCCACGAGCACCGGCTCGTCGCCGCTGACCGGGAACCGCAGCACCTCGGCGTCGTCGACCCGGCGCAGACTGATCTCGGCCGAGCCGCGCAGCACCACGAACCGCTCCACCTTCGCTAGGTGGTAGTGCTCACCACGGGTGATTCCGGGACGGGTCGTGGAACAGAAGGTCTGTCCAGCACCCCCGTGCGCCTTGACCGTCTCGACCAGCTCACCGCGGGCATCAGCCCGGCGGGGCAGCGCGAGCGGATAGTGCGCGGGGAAGCAGTGCGACCGGTAGGTGTTGAACAGGCGTATGTCCTGCCGGTCGGGAAGGGACGGGATCTCGCCCGTCCGGTATGTGGCCGCCATCGCGGTGAGCCGGTCGGCGAGGGCCCGGACCCCGATCCGCAGCGCCGGCATGGCCGGGTCCCACGACCCACCGGTCGGCACGCCAATGAGCCGGGCTGCCGCATCGGTGACGTGCACCAGCCTCAACTCCCGGTCGGCGTGCACCTCCGGCCGGCCGCCCTCGGCGAGCACCCGACAGAACGTCGCCACCGCCGAGTTGTAGTACGGACGCCCGTGCTCGCCGTAGAGGTTCGGAAGCAACACGTCGTCGAGGTCGACACCAGCGCCCGCTAACAACCGCGCTGCGGTCGCCTTGGCGTCCCCGTACGGGGTGCCGTTGCCGGCCTGCACGGAGTTTGCGTAGACCACGCGCACCGGAGGGTCCGGACACTGCTTCAAACCCTCCGCGAGCTGCACGGCCAGCTGGACGTTTCCGGCAGCGACATCGGCCGGCTCACCTCGGTTGACTCCGGCCAGATGCAGCACCCGGTCGACCCCCCCGGTCAGCTTTGCCGCGACCAGGCGGGGATCGGCCAGGTCGCCACGGGTCAGCACTATCGGCTCCGGCCAACCCAACGCGCGCAGCAGCACGCGGACGTGCCAGCCGAGGAAACCCCCAGCGCCAGTGACCGCGAGCCTCAACACGCCAGCACCGGATCCCGCAGCGCCAGCTCCGCGCGCACCTCAGGCAGTGTCTTCAGCAGCTCGATGATCTCGGGTACGCCGAGCTGCGGCGCGTTCGCCGAGTTGAAGTCCTCGGTCAGCCCGTCACCAAGACCACCCTCAGAGACGTAGAGCGCGTAGTTTAGGTCGCGGCCGTCAAGCGGCACCCGGAGGAAGTCGCCGAAGTCCTCGGCATGAGCGAGCTCCTCTCGACTGGCCAGCGTCTCAGCCTGCTTCTCGCCGTGCCGTACGCCGATCACATCGAGCTTGGCGGGCACGTCGAAGAGTTGGCAGACCGCCTCGGCCAGGTCTCCTACGGTGCAGGCAGCGGCCTTGCGGACGAAGATGTCGCCGGGCCGGGCGTGCCGGAAGGCGTGCTCGACGAGCTCCACCGACTCGGCCAACGACATCAGGAACCGGGTCATCCCCGGGTCGGTCACCGTGGGCGCCCGACCCGCCTTGATCTGTTCGATGAAGAGCGGAATCACCGACCCACGGGAGTACATGACGTTTCCGTACCGGACGCAGGAAACCGTGGTGGCGCTGTTCGGGTTGTTCCGAGCGTGCGCCTGGGCAACCTTCTCCATCATGGCCTTGCTCATGCCCATCGCGTTCACCGGGTAGACGGCCTTGTCGGTGCTGAGTAGCACCACCGAGCCGACGCCGCCTCGCTCGGCAGCCTCGACGACGTTGCTGCTGCCCAGCACGTTCGTCCGGACTGCCTCGAGCGGGAAGAACTCGCATGACGGCACCTGCTTGAGGGCGGCCGCGTGGAAGATGTAGTCAATGCCACGGCTGGCCTTGAGCACGGAGTCATAGTCCCGAACGTCCCCGACGTAGTAGCGGACCCGCTCGTCGCCAAGCAGCCGACGCATCGCGTCCTGCTTGGCCTCGTCCCGGCTCAGCACCCGGACCTCGCCGACGCCACGGCTCAACAGTCGGCGGACCATGGTCTGGCCGAAGGAACCCGTACCGCCGGTGATGAGCACGCGGCGTCCGACTACTGGCTGGGTCACGGAAGCTCCTCTTTGGTCCTCACGGGTCGAGCGCGCCCGGAGGCGGTCGGGCGGGCAACATCTCGAGCAACGAGCGAGGCATCCGGGCAGACACGTCAAAAACGCTTCAAATCACTCGTCCGGCTAGAAAACCTCAACTTTGATCGACGATCTCGCTCATCAGGTCCAGGATGTTCACCCCGGCCATTTCGGCACGCCACCGCCTGTAGGCGTCGCCCGCCGCCAGCCTGGTGGCGCGGCGCTGTTCGGAGGTGAGCCCAGCCCACCGGTCGATCTCCGCTGCCCAGGCACCGGCCGTAAGTTCCGGGAGCACCGCGCCACCGCCGTCCCGCAGGATCGCGCTCCACGGCGTCCGATCGGAGCAGAGCACCGGGCAGGAGCCGGCAAGACTTTCCGCGATGACGTGACCGAAGTTCTCGCCGAGGGTCGGCAGCACCAGTGCGTCGTGGTGTGCGAGCAAGTCCACCACGGCTGACGGCGCGAGGCTCCCGTGATATCTCGCCCGGACGTTCGGCGGGAGCGCGGCCAGCAGCCCTTCGCACCGGCGCCAGTAGGCGGTATCCTCGATCGGACCATACACGTCCAGCAGCACCGGACGCCGTACGATAGCCAAGGCCTCCAGTGCGAGGGCCAGGTTCTTCATCGCTGCGACCCGACCGACGAAAACCAGCCGCAGCGGTCCCGGTGCGGAGGCGGGGATCGGTGCCGGCTCCGGCGGTAACGCCGTCTGGTTCGCGTTGATCCGGACGGTCGCCCACGGGAACATCCTGCGGACGTCAACCGCCTCCCGCTCGGTCGAGGCGTGAAACTCGACGGCGAGGCTACGGAGCACCCGTCGCCAGCCAGTGACGAACAGTCGCTTGCGGCCGGGCTTCAGGGACAGCGCGCCGGGCGAGCACTCACCCCGCGGGGCGACCATCACTCGTCTCGCGCGCAGCAGGCCGATTCGGACGGCGAGGACAGGTACCAGAGACATCGGCGCCCACAGGCTGTTCACGTAGAGCAGGTCGAAGCGCATCGCGCGCAACTGCCGCCAGAGTTGGTACCACTGCCGGGGCTGCCGCCGTGCCAGGTAGAACACTCTGGCCCGGCCGCGATCCACCCATCGACCGGACAACCCCGGGTACGCCTCCGCCGCACCCAGATCACGGTCCCGGGTCACCAGGACCGGGGCGACACGGGCCGAGGCAGCGTCGAGGATGTGCGCGACGGACCGGACCGGGCCGCCACCGCGGAAGCCCGGTTCGAAGAACGTGCACGTGACCAGCACCCGGAAAGGCGTCGGCTCTGACGATGTCTCCCGCCCACTCTGAGACGGCCGGGAAATCACATCGTACTCCTGCATCCGGGACCTCCCGCATCCGCCGCGTCGGGGAACGATTCTGCAAACGACACGGACGCGCGGCCGGTTACTGATTACGCGGCCCTGACGGCTGAGATATTCGTCTCCGCCGGCGATTGTCGCGCCTAACATGAAAGATCAGGTGTCCTTATCGATGGGCCGGTATAACAGTGGCATGACCACCGCCGAGGTCGCGCGGATTCCCGCTCCCGACCGCTCCGAGCTCGCCGGCTCGCCACTGGTCGTGCTCGGCACATCGGGACACGCGCGGGAGATTGCCTGGATCGCGGAGCAGGCCGGACGCCGACTGCTCGGCTGCGTCGGCCCGCTCCGGCCCGTGGAAGCGGCCCGCCTTCCCGTCGCCTGGCTGGGCGAGGACGACTGGTTGGACACTGCCGAACCTGGAGTGTGCTACCTCATCGGTGTCGGAGACGGTGCCGTGCGAGCGCGGATCGACGTCATGGCCAGCCGCAACGGTCGTCGCTCCGGGTCGTTGGTCTCTCCGGCGGCGACCGTCGGCGCCCGGTGCATGCTGGGAAACGGCACCGTCTTGTGGCCTGGCGCGATCCTCACCACGGATGTTCGACTCGGACGACACGTACATGTCGGAACTGGCGCGACGGTAAGTCACGACACCGAGATCGATGACTTCGCCACGCTGCTGCCGGGGTGCCGGGTGGCCGGCAGCAGCCGGGTCGGCCGGGGCGCGACCATCGCCGCGGGCGCGATCGTCGTTGACAACATTTCCATTGGACAGAACGCGGTGGTGGGTGCCGGCGCAGTGGTTGTCCGCGACGTTCCGGAGAACGTTGTAGTGGTAGGCGTTCCCGCACGGATTTTGCGATCACACCGCCCCGCAGAGCACTGATCGAAGATAATTCTCATCTTTTCGGAAAGGCGCGGCATGAGTCGAGTCGCACTGATCACCGGCATCACCGGGCAGGACGGCAGCTATCTGTCGGAAATCCTCCTCGACAAGGGCTACACGGTGCACGGGCTGAAGCGTCGGTCGTCGAGCTTCAACACTGAGCGGATCGACCGGATCGACGTACACCCGCGCAACCCCGACGCACGCCTATTCCTGCACTACAGCGACCTGTCGGATGCGGGCTCGCTGGTCGCCCTGCTCCGCGACATCCAGCCCGACGAGATCTACAACCTCGGCGCGCAGAGCCACGTGCGGGTCTCCTTCGACATCCCGAGCTATACAGCCGACGTGACCGGGATGGGTGCTCTGCGGCTGCTTGAGGCGGCACGGTTGGCCGGCGTGAGCAGCCGCTTCTATCAGGCATCCTCCTCTGAGATGTTCGGATCGACCCCGCCGCCGCAGCGCGAGGAGACACCGTTCCATCCACGCAGCCCGTACGCCTGCGCGAAGGTCTTCGCCTACTGGGCAGCAGTGAACTACCGGGAGTCGTACGGCATGCACTGCTCCAACGGCATCCTGTTCAACCACGAGAGCCCTCGGCGGGGCGAGAACTTCGTGACCCGGAAGATCAGCCGAGCGGTTGCCCGGATCGAGGCCGGAATCCAGGACAAGCTGTATCTGGGCAACCTCGACGCGGTTCGCGACTGGGGATACGCACCGGAGTACATGGAGGCGGTCTGGCTCACTCTCCAACAGGACAAGCCGGACGACTTCGTGGTCGCGACCGGTGAGGGACATACCGTCCGTGAGTTCGTGGATGCGGCGTTCGCCCACGTCGGACTGGAATGGCAGAAGTACATCGTCACGGACCCGGCCTACTTCCGCCCCGCCGAGGTGGACGCGCTGATCGGCGACTATGGCAAGGCCCGCCGCGAGCTGGGGTGGGCCCCCAAGACACACTTCACAGATCTGGTGCGGGTGATGGTGGATGCCGACCGACAGTTGCTCGAGGACGAGCGGATGGGCCGGCTCGTCCGGATCGACCGGTGAGGATCGGCATCGACGCAACCTCGGTTCGGCCGGGACATTCGGCGGGAATCGAGGCATTCACATACGGCCTGCTCAACGGGATGGCTGATGGTCCGCACGAGCTGACGGTCCACGTGCTCAACGGCACCGGCGACGAGTGGCGCCAGCAGGTCCCGTCCGAACGCATTCGCTGGTCCGAGGTCCGTACGCCCCTGCGCACGGACAACCGGCTCGGTCGTCTGCTGCGCCGGCACGCGCCCCGCAGCGCGGTGACGTCGGTAGCCCTGCGACGTACCGTCAACCGCGTCCGGCAGTGGAACCGCTCCCCCGCCGCTGGCGTCGATGTCACGGTCTATCCGTTCTCGGCCGTGCCGGTGCACGCGGATCCGTCGGTCATCGTGCTACACGACCTGCGCCAGCTCCAGCCAAGCCTCGGCTCCCCGGGCTTTGCGGAGGTCATCCGGCGGAATGTGGCCCAGGCGGCCGCCGTGGTGGTGTCCTGGCCGCACCCCTATGAGCAGGCACTGCAAGCGTTTCCTGAGGCACGAGACAAGATTGCGATGATTCCGCTTCCCGCCTTCCATGCCGCGCGGCCGCAACCGTCGACCGAACCCGAACCAGGTCTGCTGGTATATCCATCGTCAACCGCACCGCTGAAGAACCACGCCACGCTGCTCGAGGCGATGGCGCTGCTCCCGGAATGCCGCGTCGTGTGCCCAGGGCCCCTGGTGGAGCCTGAGGCTAGTCGGCTGCTCGCCCGCGCGAGTCGGCCCGACCTGCGGGGACGGGTCTCCTTCCCGGGATTCGTGAGCACCGAGGAACTGGCGTCGCTGTACGCCCGCGCCTCGGCGGTGGTCGTGCCGTCCCTGTGGGAGGCGGCAAGTGGGGCCATGCTGGAGGCGTTCAGCTGGGGTCTGCCCGTAGCCTGCGCCGATTCGGAACCTCTCCTGGCCCAGCTCGACTTCACCGGTGCCGACGCGGCCGTTTTCGCGGCACACGACCCGGCCGCCCTCGCCGCAGCCGTCCGGCGGCTACTGCAGGAGCGCGAGCACTACGCACGCGCCTCTCATGCAGCTGGGGCACTACTGGCGGCACGCACCTGGCCGAACACCTCTGCCGACTACCTAGCCGTGTTGGACTGGGTGGGAGCGGGCCGGCCAGGACCGATGCCTCGGTCGTCGTTCGCCGAGAAGTTGATCTCCGGAGGAGCCCGTTGAGCACACAAGATCGCTACCCGGTTGCCCGGCCCTGCCTGTCGGACCTCGAGGAACGGTACCTGCTTGACGCGTACCGGAGCGGCTGGATCTCCTCTCAGGGCCCATACCTCCAAAGGTTCGAGGAGCAGTTCGCGGTTAAGTGCGGGGCGGCGGCGGCAGTTGCCACCGGCAATGGCACCGTGGCGCTCCACCTCGTCCTCGCGGCCGCTGGAGTCGGTCCCGGCGACGAGGTGATCGTGCCGGCCCTGACCTACATCGCCACTGCGAACGCGGTGACCTACTGCGGGGCCCGGCCAGTCTTCGTTGACGTGTCACCCAACACCTGGTGCATTGACGTGGAACAGGTGGCGGCCTCCGTCGGCCCCCGTACCCGTGCCGTCGTGGCCGTGGACTTGTACGGCCACCCAGCCGACTACCCCGCGCTCCGGGCGCTTTGCGAGCGGCACGGGCTGCTCTTGGTCGCCGACGCCGCCGAGTCATTCGGCGCCTTCTTGAACGGACGCCCGACAGGCGACCTCGGCGACGCGACCACCTTCTCGTTCTTCGGCAACAAAGTGATCACCGCTGGTGAGGGCGGATGCGTAACCACCTCCGACCTGGCGCTGGCCGACCGGATGCGGCTGTTGCGGAACCAGGGCATGGACCCACGTCGGCGATACTTCTTCCCCGTCGTCGGCTTCAACTATCGGCTCACGAACCTGGCGGCGGCGCTGCTCTGCGCCCAACTCGAACGCGCCGACGAGATCATCAGCCGGCGGGAGGTGGTCATCAGCGCGTATGAGCGCGAATTGAGCAATCCTCCGCTGATCCATCGCCAGCCGGTTCTTCCCGGTGTTCGCCGCGCACCGTGGATGGCATCTTTCCTCGTCGGTCCCGCGGGTACGAAAGGGCTGCGCGACGATCTCGCCCGAACGCTCGACCTGCTCGGAGTCGAGACGCGCCCGTTCTTCGTCCCCATCCCGGACCTACCGCCGTACGCGGACGTCAACAATGACTACCCTGTAACCGCCGACCTGTCCCGGCGAGGCATCAACCTGCCAACCTACGCGGAGCTTTCCGACGTGGACCTGAAGGTTGTTGTGGACCGGGTGCGCGCCGCTCTCTCCAAGGTCACCGACCGCCGCTGACCCGCGGCCCGGAAAGCGTGGACCGGCTACCTCCGGCGCTTGAAGCGGCCGCCGACGTACCGATCGGCCGGCTGTCCACGGCCGGTAACCCACCGCCGCGCCCGCCACCGGTCGTCTGCAGATAACTGGCCCACCACGCCGCCGCACTGATCAACCCCATGAGCGCCAGGGCGACTCCGGCGCCGACCGCGCCCCACACCACGGCACAGACCACCACCACCGGGACTCTGAGCACGCCGAGTGCACCGCCGAGGAGTAGCGCACGCCGAGCGGCGCCCTGGACCCGGTGTGCCGCGAAGCCCACCATGGCCACCGCCCCGAGTAGGACCTCCAACGCGAGCAGCCACAACAGGGGCTCTGCGTGCCGCCAATTGTCGCCGAGGACCGCCTCGCCCACGCGGTCGGGCAACAGGAGGACGAACAGGCAGGCCGGCGCGGTGGCGAGCAGCAGGGCTACCGTGACCCGCGCGGCGGCGCGTCGCCGCGCGGGTCCCGTCTCCGCCCGGACGCGGGCTAGGTGAGGAATGACCAGCGAGGAGGCGCTCCCCACCAGGAGCGTCGCCGGACCAAGAACAGTACGTCCGGCGCTCAACGCGCCCACGACGGCCATGCCCACGGTCACGCTCAACGCCGTCAGGGCGAGTTGGGCCGATCCGGCGGTGAGCAGGAACTGGAGGCCGTAGCTGGCCGCCGCACGGCTGCCGGTACGGTCCAGGCGCCAGCCCGGCCTGATCTGATGACCCTGCAGGAGAGTCGTGGCGTACCCGAGCAGGGCACCGGCGCCCGCCCACAGGCCGAAGACGACCGACGGACCCACCACCCCGGCCAGGCCCAGTAGAGCGGCGAACGCGGTCAGCACGGTCCAGACCACCTCTCGCGCACACGGGGGGCGGGGCCGTCCCACCCCCACCCCAACGTTTCTGGCGTAGTCGTGTAGCAACAGACCGGGCAGTGCGATGCCAACGAAGATCAGGTAGCTGGAGCGGTCGGCGATCCCACCAGCGAGGAGCGGGACGGCGCACCCGACCCCGACGGCGGCCACACGGCGACTACCCGCCGCGACCGCGGGACCATTGGTCTTATCCATCGCCGCCTCGGCTAGGACCGCCTCGGTCACCACCGTCCGGGACAGGCCGGTGACGAGTACGTAGAGGGAGAAGGCCAGGGCGAACCGACCAAGATCGTCGATCGGCGCCAGCCGCGCGACGGTCAGCGAGAGCAGCAGGTTTCCCAGGCTCGATAGGGCGGTCGTCAGGACCGCCCACCGGGCACGACCGCCGATGAAGCCCAGGAAAAGGACACTGACGCGCTTCGGCCGCGCACGGGGACGGCGCGCAACCGAACCGGGTGGGCGGGTCATCCCTCGATCAGGCCCACCGCGTCGTCCGCAGGTCCGCAGCCAGCGACGACGGGACCCCCGGCTTCCGAGCCGCGGAGTGCCGGCCCCGCACCCGTCCCTTCAGTAGCAGCAACACCGCGAAGACGGGCAGCGCGGCAACCAGGTGCTGAAGGAAAGCGATCATGGCGTCCGGGTAGCCGCTGGACCAGAGCAGGGGGCCGGCCAGCACGAAACAAAAGAGGCTGAGCCGGATCGGCCCTGGCGCGGCGCGTGCTCGGAGCAGAAGCACGGCCAACGCCGTCCAGCCGGCGTAGTAGAGCGGCACACCCAGCCAGCCGACGAGAAAGTACACGTTGCCGAGCGCGAGAAAGCTGTACGACGAGGTCGCCGTGCCGCCGAGGTACTGGTTGATCAGGGCTCCGGTCGAGATGGCCGGTCGGTCGGGGTCGAGGATCCGTGGCACGAGGCCGTACCGGACGAACTCGGTCGGCCCGGGCTGCCCGACGTCCACCGGAGCGTCGTACTCGGCGGCGTGGGTGAGCTGCAAATCTAGCCGTAGCCTGTCGCCAGCGGTGACGTCGTAGGCCACGCTCACTCCGCCGTCCGCACGGATGTCGTTTCGCAGGGCAAACAGGGTCGGCCACGCCAACAGGATCACCGCACCGAGGAGCACCACCTCGCGTACACGGAACAGGCCGCAGATCGCGCCGGCGCCGGCGATGAACGACAGATAGCCGAACAGTGGCGATGTGATGCCGGTGAGCGCCGCAGTTGCAACCTGCCCAGCGACCAGGAGGCCGATCCAGCAGAGCACACGAACACGGTTGGCGCGTCCGCCGAGGAAGCTGGCGAGCAGCAGCGCGAAGGCCAGGTAGGACCAGCCGGCCGAGAGCGCGGCCACCCGGGCCACCGGGGACGCGGCTACCTCATCGCCCAGCTGGGTGAAAATGGTGCCCTGGCCGGCCTGGGCCGCGGTGATCGAAGCGGCGACGCTGATCACGGCGACGAGCCGAGCCACCACGTACAGGTGCCGATGGGAGGCGTTCACCGCAGTGATGCCGGGGCGCCAGCGGCGCTGGGGACGGGCCGCAAGGGCAGCCGTCTCGACGAGCAGCGTGCCGACGAGGGCCGCACCTAACAACTGGAGGATGAAGGTGCTCTTCGGATTGGCGTACACCACGGCCATCGGTACAAAGAGCAGCGCGTACGGCGCCAGTACCAGAATGGTGATCGGGTAGCGCCGCAGAATCCAGATCACCCGCTCGCCCGGGGTGCGCGCGGGTCGCTCGGAGTGTGGCACCCGATGCGGTGCAACTCCGATCGGAGACGAGAAGGCAGACTGAGGTGTCAGCACCACTGTCAAACGACCTTCACCCTGATGAGAGACGGACGGTAGTCCGATGGCCCCGTCGGCCTCATGAGACGAAGAGGGCATGCTTGCCGGCTCGGGTCCGGGCGGGGTCGGAGATCTGGGCGAAGCTGATTGAGTCCGCGAACAGCTCGGGATGGTCCTTCCGAAGTTCGCGTACGAAGTAGGCGCCCACATCCGACAGGTCGAGTCGCCGGTCGGCCTCAACGTGAATCCGCAGGGCGTCCGGACGCATCTGCTGGAACTGCACTCCGACGATACCGGGGTAGGACTTGAGGATGTGCACCGGAAGGATCGCGGACAGGTCAAGGAGTCCGCGCGCCGACCCGATCCTGACGATGTCCTGTTGCCGGCCAAGGATCGCCCGAAATGCCAGAGCGTTGCCATCGACCACATCGCTGGGCTCGACGCGGTCGCCGATGGCGTAGCGCACCAGGGGGAAGAGACGATTGGTGAGGGTCGTGACACTGAGTTCACCGTCGTCGTCGGCATGACAGACGAAGCTGTCCCAGATGACTCTGATGTCCCGTGTGCTTCGGCGCGACATGGCGAGCACACCGGTTTCGGCCGAGCCGTACTCGATCACCGCCGGGACCTTGAACACCCGCTCCACCATGACGATGTCCGCGTCGCTGGCCGTCTCGGCGCACATAACCACCGCCCGCAGCCGACGTGGTTCGCTCAATTCGAGCTGGTTCCGTTCGATGTAACGCGCCAGCTTGAACACCGCCGAGGTGTAGCCCGTGAGCGCAACCGGGTCACGCCTGCGCAACGCCAGGTAGTGCGCCCGCAGCGACAGTTCGCTGAGATCGTATGCGTTGAGCCGGGTGACATTCACGACCAGGTCGGCGAGCCTTCGCTTTGCCTGTGCCAGCTGGCCGGACAGGCCAGCGCCGAAGAGGTGGGAATGCCCCCACAGCAGCACGGCCGGATCGGTCGGGCGGATCCCAGCCCAGTGCCGGCCGAGGTACGCATCGATCCACCGCCCCTCAACCTCGCCGGCGCCACGGGGATAACGCGTCGGCTGCCCGGTGCTGCCGCCGGTGGTGTAGGCGTCACGGATACGCCCGTGCTGGAAGATCTCGTCCTGCCGGGCGATGAGGATCTCCTTGGTCAACGAGGGGAAGCGCCGCAGTTCCGCGAGCCGGTCGATCCGATCCGGAAGACCATGCTCCCGACGCCACGACCGGTAGAACGGCACCTTCGCGAGGCAGTACTCCCACACTTCGTTGAACCGTCGTACCTGGTGCCGTTCGATCCAGGTCCGGTCCCGGTCCTCGTCGTACAGTGCGATCTTCCGCGCCAGCGCCTGGTGACGGACACCCAGGACGGCGCGCCCAAGCCAGGAACGGTCCATCGGGCATGCACCTTTCAGTTGATGTCATGGTTTGTCGCGGGTCGCACGGCCCAGCCGTCAGCGGTCGAGGGGCTTGCGTCCGAGCAGGTAGATGTCCGAGCAGAGCGTGGGTCGGCTGCGCAGCACCCGGTCCACCACCGGGGACAACGTCCGGACGAGCGGATGGGCGTGGCCCCGACCGAGCCAATTGCGACCGATGATCCGCACGCTCGTCAACCTCATGTCCCGGGCGATGTACCGCAAGTCGTCGACGTCCGGTTCCCGGACGTGGCCACGAAAGTGCGGGCGCTCGTACCAGTCGGCCATGGACGACCACTTGCCACTGCCCAGAGGGATGGTGATCCGCTTGCGGAGGTTCACGCAGTTGGGCACGCCGAGGAGGAACCACCCGCCGGGACGCAGCGCCGTCGTCACCTCCGCGAACAAGCGCTTCGGGGAGCTGTGCCAATGCTCCATGCTGTCGAAGGTGGTGACAACGTCCATCGACTCGGGCGGTAGGCCCAGTCCCTCCCGGACGACGTCCCGGACCTCGATCTTGACGCCGAGACCGCGGTGCAGGTCAAGCAGTTCGTCGGTCCGGGACTCGTTCATCGGGTCGGCGAAGTCATCGATCAGGGTGACGGACAGACCCACGGCGGCACATCCGACCGAGAAGAGACCTGTCCCCCCTCCCACATCGGCGACCGTCCCGACGGACGCTAGCTCGGAAACCAACCCGACATGGAACGTCTGCCGCTCCACCTCATACTTGAGCCGTGCCTGCCACTCGGGCGGGTAGCGCGTGGCCAGCCTCCGCAGTTCCTCTCTGACGACGCCTGCCTGCATGCTGCTCCCTTCCTGACCTGCCACCTCTGCCGGTCAGCCGAAGCAGCATGAACACTGGCACCGCCGACACCGAATGCTGGATGAAGGCGATCATTGAATCGGGGTACGTGCTGGACCAGAGCAGAGGGCCGGCGAGCGTGAAGCAGAGCGTGGCAATGCGCACCGGACCAGGCGCTCCACCCGTACGCAGCAGCACCACCACAATGGCCGACCACAACCCGTAGAAGATGAAGACCGCCGACGGTCCACCGAGGAAGTACACATTGCCCAGAGCCAAAAAGCTGTAGGCCGAGGTGGCGGTGCTGCCCAGATACTGATTGATCTCCACCCCGGTGGAGATGGTGGGACGGTCGGCGTCCAGCATCCGGGGTACCAGCCCATACCGTAGGTAGTCCACCGGGCCGGGCAGTGGCAGGTCCACGGGCACCCGGTGGTGAGCGGCCGCCGACATCTGGAGGTCGAGCCGGAGGCGGTCGTCGGCCGTAACCTGCTCGGACACGCTGACCCCGCCACCCCGACGGATGTCGTTGCGCAACTCGAACAGGGCGGGCCAGGCGAGGGCGAGCACCACCGCAACCACCGCAACGTAGCGGGCCCGGACGACCCCCGAGATGGCGGTCGCCGCCGCCAGGAACGAAATAAACCCGAGCAGGGGCGCGGAGCGAGCCGTCATGACAACGAGAAGCACCTGGGTCAGCGCCAGCGCGAGCAGCCAGCCACCGACCCTCCGTCGACTGGCACGGCCGCCGAGGCTAGAGGCGATCAGCAGGGCGACGGCAAGCGCCGACCAGCCGGACACCAGGGCCGAGAAGCTGGCGAGCGGTGAGTTGGGCAGATTCCCGGACACCTGCGTGAAAATGGTCCCACGCCCGACCACGGCACCGATTAAGTCACCGACGATGCTGACCGTGGTGACGCCGCGGGCCACGGCGTAGATGCGCGGATGGTCGTTGGCCGCCCGTACGCCCCGATCCCAGCCATGAGCTGATCTACGGAGCAGCAAGGCGGCTGTCTCCACCAGCATGCTGCCCGCCAGCGCCATTCCGACCAGACGCACCAAAAACCCGAGGTCGGGGTTCTCGTACACCACCGCCACCGGAAGGACGAACAGCACGTAGGGCGCAAGCACCACCAGGCTGACCGGGTAGCAGCGAAAGAGCCGTGCGGCCAACGGCCCGACGACGCCGGAGCCGGCGTCCGGCCCGCCGGCTCGCCCACCCGACCGCCACACGTTGGCCTCGGGAGGGCTGAGCACTCCGCCACCCCTCACCGTTCCACCAAGCCGCGTCGCGATCTGATACTCATCTGCTGAGTAACGAATATTTCCGGCAGAAGACACACTCGAGCACCATAGCCGGCAAAGCGGGCAGAAGGGACGGAAGTGGCCGTCAACCCAAACAGCGAGCTTGCACCGCCGCAACGAGTCCGCCGTTCGCCCACTCCGAGGGAGGGGCCGGACCCGGCAAGGCGGCGCACCGTTGGACCCGCTTACAGGCGAGTGGTACCCGCACCGTGGACCTGGCCGAGGCGACGAGCCGCGAGCGGCTCTCTCATCTCGTTCGAGACAAGGAGAACTACGACTTCCTCTTTGTCGAGGCTCACGAGGTGGATAGCGACACGTGGCGACCCTGCGCTGACGGCACGTCCCTTCGGTGTACGCCCGGCGCGGCCGCCACCGATGTGGTGAGCTGTACGGGTGTCGGGGCTGGGTCTGGTACTGCACCCCACCCGGGATGTCACCGAGGTGGTCGGGATCATCGAACGGTGGGCCACTCGCCACCACAAATCGTTGATGGTGCGCGCGGAGGACAAGCACCGTGTGCCGGCCAGCGTCGAGCCTGTGCCGGAGGACGAGGTGGCCGTCCGCGCCGACGCCTTGATCAGCATCGGCGGTGACGGCACCATGCTGGGTGCGCTGCGCTCCGCCGTCCTCGACCCGAAGCCGGTGCTCGGCGTGCACCTGGGCCGCCTCGGCTTCCTGGTCGAGATCGAGCCGCCGAAGCTGCCCGAGGCGTTGAGCCGGTTGCTGTCGAAGGACTTCACGATCGAGTCGCACGCCTGCCTGGCCTGCGACGTGTGCGGCGACGACGTGGTGGCGTTCAACGACATCGCGCTGGTCCGCCAGCCGGGCTCCGGCTTCGTCACCGCCACACTCGCGGTGGACGGCCAGCAGTACGGCTACTACCGCGCCGATGCGGTGGTGGTCAGCACGCCGACCGGCTCGACGGCGTACAGCTACGCGGCGGGCGGCCCGCTGATCTCCCCGGCGGCGGACGTGGTGGTGGTGACGCCGTCGGCGCCGATGGCGGGCATCTCCCGGGCGGTGGTGCTCTCACCGGACGAGAAGATCCGGTTGGAGCTGGAGCCCAACTCGTCGTCCGTCGTGGTGGAGATGGACGGGTTGGTGTTCCGGGACGCGGCGACCGAGGGTGCCGTGGACATCAGCTACCGCCGCAACGCCGGCCTGGTGGTCCGCTTCGACCCGTTGCGCTATCAGGAACGCAACCAGTTGAAGATGACGCTGCTCGACCTGCCGTTCCTGCCTGAGCAGCTCAGTGAGCTGCTCCCCGACGAGCTGCGGCGGCGCCAGCGGGAGCTGCCGCCGCCCTGCTGACCGGGCCGCCGCCCACCCCGAGGGAGTGGGCGGCGTCAGCCGGGGCGGGGCGTGCTCAGGCCTGTTTGAGGACGTTGTCGACCAGGGATTTGGCTTCCTGCTGGATGCGGGACAGGTGCTCGGGGCCCTGGAACGACTCGGCGTAGATCTTGTAGACGTCCTCCGTGCCGGAGGGTCGGGCGGCGAACCAGCCGGACTTCGTGCTGACCTTGAGGCCGCCGATCGCCGCACCGTTGCCGGGCGCGGTGGTCAGCGTCGCGGTGATCCGTTCGCCGGCCAGCTCGGTGGCGGTGACCTGTTCCGGGGAGAGCTTGCCGAGCACGGCCTTCTGCTCCCGGGTGGCCGGGGCGTCGATCCGGGCGTACGAGGGCGCGCCGAACCGTTCCGCCAGCTCCGCCCAGTGCTCGCTCGGGCTGCGCCCGGTGCTGGCCAGGATCTCGGCGGCGAG
Organism: Micromonospora sp. CV4; assembly: GCF_003667455.1. Classification (NCBI taxonomy): domain Bacteria; kingdom Bacillati; phylum Actinomycetota; class Actinomycetes; order Micromonosporales; family Micromonosporaceae; genus Micromonospora; species Micromonospora sp. CV4. The sequence goes on from NZ_RCVI01000265.1 coordinate 56,917, forward strand.
CAGGCAGAGCAGGAGGCCGTCCTTGTCGGTGGTCCAGGTGGAGCCGTCGCGGCGCAGGAACGACGCGCCGGCGCTCTCCTCGCCGCCGAAGCCGACCGCGCCGTCCAGCAGCCCGGGCACGAACCACTTGAAGCCGACCGGCACCTCCAGCAGCGGCCGGCCCAGGTCGGCGGCGACGCGGTCGATCATCGACGAGGAGACCAGGGTCTTGCCCACCGCGGCGGCCGGGCCCCAGTCGCCGCGGGTGCGGAACAGGTGGTTGATCGCCACTGCCAGGAAGTGGTTGGGGTTCATCAGGCCGGCGTCCGGGGTGACGATGCCGTGCCGGTCGGCGTCGGCGTCGTTGCCGGTGGAGATCTGATAGTCGGCGCGGGCGGCGATCAGCGACGCCATCGCGTTCGGCGAGGAGCAGTCCATCCGGATCTTGCCGTCGCCGTCCAGCGTCATGAAGCGCCAGGTCGGGTCGACCGTCGGGTTGACCACGGTCAGGTCCAGCCGGTGTCGCTCGGCGATCTCGCCCCAGTACGCCACGCTCGCGCCGCCGAGCGGATCCGCGCCGATGCGGACCCCGGCGTCGCGGATGGCGTCGATGTCGATCGCCGCCTGCAGGTCGTCGACGTAGTTGGCGAGGAAGTCGTACTCCCCGGTGGTGTCGGCGGCCCGGGCCCGCGCGTAGGTGATCCGGCGGACCTCCTTGAGCCCGGCGGCGAGGATCGCGTTGGCCCGGTCCTGGATCCACCGGGTGACGTCGGTGTCGGCCGGCCCGCCGTTGGTGGGGTTGTACTTGAAGCCGCCGTCGTCGGGCGGGTTGTGCGACGGGGTGATGACGATGCCGTCGGCGAGCCCGCTGGTGCGCCCCCGGTTGTGGGTGAGGATCGCGTGCGACAGCGCCGGGGTGGGGGTGTAGCCGTCACGGCTGTCCACCAGCACGGTGACCCCGTTGGCGGCGAGCACCTCCAGGGCGTCCACCGCGGCCGGCGCGGAGAGCGCGTGGGTGTCCCGGGCGAGGAAGAGCGGACCGTCCAGGCCCTGCTCGCGCCGGTAGTCGCAGAGCGCCTGGGTGACCGCGAGGATGTGGTCGGAGTTGAACGCGTTGCGCAGGCTGGAGCCCCGGTGGCCGGAGGTGCCGAAGGAGACCTGCTGCGCCGGGTCCGCCGGGTCCGGATGCTCGGCGTAGTAGGCGGTCACCAGGCGCGGCACGTCGACCAGGTCGGCCGGCTCGGCGGGCTGGCCGGCACGGGGATGGGTCACGGGGGTCTACCTCCTCGGTACTGCGATCAACGACGGGCGGGCTCGGGTCACGGCTCGACTCTCTGGCCCTTGCCGATCACCACGATGCCGTTGTCGGAGACGGTGTAGCGCTGCCGGTCCTTCTCCAGGTCGACGCCGATCTCGGCGCCCTCCGGGACGAACACGTTCTTGTCCAGGATGGCGCGCCGGACCACCGCGTGCCGGCCGATCTCCACACCCTCCATCAGCACGGAGCCCTCGACGTGCGCCCAGGAGTGCACCCGCACCTTCGGCGAGACGATCGAATTTTCCACCAGCGAGCCGGAGATCACCACGCCCGGGGAGATCATCGAGCCGACCGCCCGGCCGACGCGCTCCCCCCACTGGTGCACGAACTTCGCCGGCGGCCACGGTGGCTGCTCCGTGTAGATCGGCCAGTCGAAGTTGTACATGTTGAACACGGGGTGCACGTTGATCAGGTCCATGTGCGCGTCGTAGAAGGAGTCGAGCGTCCCGACATCCCGCCAGTAGCCCCGGTCCCGGTCGGTGCTGCCCGGCACCTCGTTGTCGCGGAAGTCGTAGACGTTCGCCTCGCCCCGCTCGACGAGCATCGGGATGATGCTCCCGCCCATGTCGTGCTTGCTGGTCTTGTCCTCCGCGTCGCGCTCGACGGCCTCGCAGAGCGCGCGGGTGGTGAAGACGTAGTTGCCCATCGAGGCGTAGATCTCGTCCGGCGCGTCGGGCAGGCCGACCGCGTCGGTGGGCTTCTCCCGGAAGGCCCGGATGCGCCGGCCGTCCTCGCCGACCTCGATGACGCCGAACTGGTCGGCCATCGACAGCGGCTGGCGGATGCCGGCGACGGTCACGGCGGCGCCGGAGGCGATGTGGTCCTCCACCATCTGCCGCGGGTCCATCCGGTAGATGTGGTCGGCGCCGAAGACGATCACGTAGTCGGGCTGCTCGTCGTTGATCAGGTTGAAGCTCTGGTAGATGGCGTCGGCGGAGCCGGCGAACCACCAGGGCCCGCGGCGCTGCTGCGCCGGCACCGGCGTGACGTAGTTGCCGAGCAGCGTGGACATCCGCCAGGTCTTGGTGATGTGCCGGTCGAGGGAGTGGGACTTGTACTGGGTCAGCACGACGATCTTGAGATAGCCGGCGTTGGCCAGGTTGGAGAGGACGAAGTCGACCATGCGGTACATCCCGCCGAACGGGACGGCCGGCTTGGCCCGGTCCGTGGTGAGCGGCATCAGGCGCTTGCCCTCCCCACCCGCCAGGACGATCGCGAGCACCTTGGCAGCCATGCCCAGACGCTATCCACCCTCGCCCCACTTCACCACTCGTACGGGGAGTCTTCTGCACTAGGGTGCGGGGTCATGACGGAACCCACCCCGCTGCGCGTCGATCTGCTGACCCGGGAGTACCCGCCGGAGGTCTACGGCGGCGCCGGAGTGCACGTCGAGTACCTGGCCCGGGAGTTGCGCCGCCTGGCCGACGTGCGGGTGCACTGCTTCGGCCTGCCGCGCGCCGAGCCGGGCGTCACCGCGTACACCGAACCGCCCGGCCTGACCGGCGCGAACGCCGCGCTGCGCACGATGGGCGTGGACCTGGAGATGGCCGCCGGCACGGCGGGCACCGACGTGGTGCACAGCCATACCTGGTACGCGAACCTGGCCGGGCACACCGCGAAGCTGCTGCACGGGGTGCCGCACGTGGTGACGGCGCACAGCCTGGAGCCGCTGCGGCCGTGGAAGGCCGAGCAGCTCGGCGGCGGCTACGCGCTCTCCTCCTGGTGCGAGCGCACGGCGGTGGAGGCCGCCGACGCGGTGATCGCGGTCAGTGGCGGGATGCGCCGTGACGTGCTGGCCGCCTACCCGCAGGTCGACCCGGACCGGGTCCGGGTGGTCTACAACGGCATCGACACCGCCCAGTACGCCCCGGACCGGGGCACCGACGTGCTCGACCGCCTCGGCATCGACCCGGCTCGGCCCAGCGTGGTGTACGTGGGAAGGATCACCCGGCAGAAGGGGCTGCCCTACCTGCTGCGGGCCGCCCGGGAGCTGCCGGCGGACACCCAGCTCGTGCTGCTCGCCGGCGCACCGGACACCCCGGAGATCGCCGCCGAGGTCCAGGAGTTGGCCGCCGAGCTTCGGGCCAACCGCTCCGGCGTGGTGTGGGTGGCCGAGATGCTGCCCAAGCCCGAGGTGATCCAGGTGCTCACCCACGCCACCGTCTTCGCCTGCCCGTCCGTGTACGAGCCGATGGGCATCGTCAACCTGGAGGCGATGGCCTGCGAGACGGCGGTGGTGGCGACCGCCACCGGCGGCATCCCCGAGGTGGTGGCCGACGGCGAGACGGGCCTGCTGGTGCCGATCGAGCAGGCGACCGACGGGTCCGGGACGCCGTTGCGGCCGGAGCGGTTCGTGGCCGACCTCGCGGCGGCGATCAACACGCTGCTCGCCGACCCGGCCCGCACCGAGCGGTTCGGCCTGGCCGGCCGGCGGCGCGCGGTGGAGCACTTCTCCTGGGACGCCGTCGCTCAACAGACGCTCGACGTCTACCGCTCGGTCCGGGCGGCGGGCTGACTCCGCTCAGATCGCCGTTCCCGGCGGGGATTTGAGCAACGACGTCGCCTGCCTGACTCCGCCCCCGGGACCCGCACCACGACGATCCGCGCATCCTCGTCCACGATCCCGGGGTGCGGGACTGACAGGCGTGCTTGGCCGCGCGCGAACGGATCTCGCGCAGTAGGTTGGCGGGGTGACTGGACGGTTCCCGATCGAAGACGTCTCCCCCGTCGTCTCCTGCGGGCGGTACCCGGCCAAGGCGGTGGTCGACGAACCGGTTCCGGTGTCGGCGCGCGCCTACCGGGAGGGGCACGACGCGCTGGGCTGCAACGTGGTGTGGGCCGGCCCGGACGGCGCGAGCCAGCCGTTCACCCGGATGCGCCCCGGTGAGCCCGGCCAGGACCGCTGGCACGCGGTGATCCGTCCGGACGCCGTGGGCACCTGGACCTTCGCCGTCGAGGCGTTCCAGGACCCGTACCTGACCTGGCAGAACGCGGTGACCAAGAAGATCGCCGCCGGGCAGGGGCCGGCCGAGCTGGCCAACGACCTGGCCGAGGGCACACGGGTGCTCGCCGCCGCCCGGGACCTCGTTCCGGTGAGCGACCGCCCCCGGGTCGCTGACGCCCTCGCCGCCCTCGCGGACACGGACCTGCCGCTGCCCCAGCGGGTCGACCCGGCGCTGGCCCTGGCCGACCTGCTCTGGGAGCACCCGGTGCGGGAGCTGGTGACCGTCGGTGAGACGTACTCCATCTGGGTGGACCGCAAGCGGGCGCTCTTCTCAGCCTGGTACGAGTTCTTTCCCCGCTCCGAGGGAGCGGCACAGGGCCGGTCGGGCACCTTCGCCACCGCCACCGAGCGACTGCCCGGTGTCGCCGCGATGGGCTTCGACGTGCTCTATCTGCCGCCGATCCACCCGATCGGCCGGGTCAACCGCAAGGGCCGCAACAACGCGCTCACCGCGGGGCCCGACGACGTGGGCTCGCCGTGGGCGATCGGCGCCGCCGAGGGCGGCCACGACGCCATCCACCCCGACCTGGGTACGCCGGCGGACTTCCGCGCCTTCATCGAGGCGGCGGCGGCGCAGGGCCTGGAGGTGACGATGGACCTGGCGTTGCAGTGCGCGCCGGACCACCCGTGGGTCACCGAGCACCCGGAGTGGTTCACCACCCGGGCCGACGGCAGCATCGCGTACGCGGAGAACCCGCCGAAGAAGTACCAGGACATCTACCCGGTCAACTTCGACAACGACCCCGAGGGCATCCGGGCCGAGGTGCTGCGGGTGGTGCTGCACTGGGTCGGCGAGGGCGTCCGGATCTTCCGGGTGGACAACCCGCACACCAAGCCGTTCGACTTCTGGCACTGGCTGATCGCCGAGGTGAAGAAGGTCGACCCGGACGTGCTGTTCCTCGCCGAGGCGTTCACCCGGCCGGCCATCATGCACGGCCTCGGCAAGATCGGCTTCACGCAGTCGTACACCTATTTCACCTGGCGCACGACGGCGGCCGAGATGCGGGAGTACTGCGAGGAGCTGGTCGCGTCGGCCGACTACATGCGACCGAACTTCTGGCCGAACACGCCGGACATCCTGCACGAGTCGTTGCAGCACGGCGGCCCGCCGATGTTCAAGATCCGGGCGGTGCTGGCCGCGCTGCTCTCCCCCTCCTGGGGCATGTACGCCGGCTTCGAGCTGTTCGAGCACGTGGCCCGTCCGGGCGCCGAGGAGTACCTGGACAACGAGAAGTACGAGCTGCGTCCCCGGGACTGGGCCGGTGCGGAGGCGCAGGGCCGGTCGCTGGCCCCGTTCATCGCCACCCTCAACCGGGTCCGCCGGGACAATCCGGCCCTGCACCAACTGCGCAACCTGCGCTTCCACGAGATCGACAACCCGGCGTTGCTGTGCTGGTCCAAGCACGACCCGGAGACCGGCAACAGCGTCATCGTGATCTGCTCCTTCGACCCTCGTGCGGTGCAGTGGGGCAACACCACGCTGGACATGCCGGCGCTCGGCTTCGACTGGCACGAGCGGTTCACCGTGCACGACGAGGTCACCGGCACCAGCTACGACTGGGGCCAGCGCAACGCGGTCCGGCTCGACCCGTACCTGCAACCGGCGCACGTGCTGACCGTTCGCCGCCCCACCCCGCCTGCCACGCCCGAGCCGGCGGGCGCCGAGCCGGCGCACCTCACCGTCGCCGACGTGCCGGACGACCTCTCGGGCGGCCCCGCGCCGACAACCCCGGCCACCGTGGCGTCCCGCCTCTCCGCCGCCCGTTCGTCCCGCTCCGCGCGGACCGCTCCCGCCCCGAAGGATCCTCGATGGACCAGCTGATCACCGGCGCGACGCACGACCCGCACGCGCTGCTCGGCGCGCACCCCGCCGACTCCTCGACGACGATCCGCACGATGCGCCGGGGCGCCGGCGACGTGGTGCTGCTCGTCGGCGACGAGCGACACCCGATGAAGCGGGTGCACGACGCCGGCGTGTTCGAGGCGGTGCTGCCCGGCGAGGTCCTCGACTACCGGGTGGAGGTCGACGGGGCGACCCACGACGACCCGTACCGCTACCCGCCGACCCTCGGCGAACTGGACCTGCACCTGATCGGCGAGGGCCGGCACGAGCGGCTGTGGGAGGCGCTCGGCGCGCGGGTCTTCGACGAGGGCGTGGCGTTCAGCGTGTGGGCGCCCAACGCCCGAGGGGTACGGGTGGTCGGCGACTTCACCGGCTGGGCGCCTGACGACGGCTGGCCGATGCGCTCGCTCGGCTCCAGCGGCGTGTGGGAGCTGTTCGTGCCCAACGCCCGGGTCGGCGCGCGCTACAAGTACCGCGTCCTCGGCGCCGACGGGCAGTGGCGGGACAAGGCCGACCCCCTCGCGGGGTACGCCGAGGTGCCGCCCGCGACCGCCTCGGTGGTGCACCACTCGACGTACCGGTGGAACGACGCCGACTGGCTGGCCCGGCGGGCCCAGCGGCAGCCGCACCAGGAGCCGATGAGCGTCTACGAGGTGCACCTCGGCTCGTGGCGGCCCGGCCTGGGTTACCGCGAGCTGGCCGAGCAGCTCACGGCGTACGTCACCGAGCTGGGCTTCACCCACGTGGAGTTCCTACCGGTCATGGAGCACCCGTTCGGCGGTTCCTGGGGCTACCAGGTGACCGGCTACTACGCGCCGACCTCCCGCTTCGGCGACCCCGACGAGTTCCGGCACCTCGTCGACCAGCTGCACGCCGCCGGCATCGGCGTGATCCTGGACTGGGTGCCCGCGCACTTCCCCAAGGACGAGTGGGCCCTCGCGCGCTTCGACGGCACCCCGCTCTACGAGCACCCCGACCCGCGGCGCGGCGAGCACCCCGACTGGGGCACCTACGTCTTCGACTTCGGCCGCCGCGAGGTCCGCAACTTCCTCGTCGCCAACGCGCTCTACTGGTGCGACCAGTTCCACGTCGACGGGCTCCGCGTGGACGCCGTCGCCTCGATGCTCTACCTGGACTACTCCCGCAAGGACGGCGAGTGGGCCCCCAACCAGTACGGCGGCCGGGAGAACCTGGAGGCCATCGCGTTCATGCAGGAGGTGAACGCGACCGTCTACAAGCACCACGCCGGGGTGGTGCTGATCGCCGAGGAGTCCACCGCCTGGCCGGGCGTGACCCGGCCGACGGCCGACGGCGGGCTGGGCTTCGGGTTCAAGTGGAACATGGGCTGGATGCACGACACCCTGCTCTACACCTCGAAGGACCCGATCTACCGCCAGCACCACCACCACCAGCTCACGTTCTCCCTGGCGTACGCCTGGAGCGAGAACTACGTCCTGCCGATCAGCCACGACGAGGTCGTGCACGGCAAGGGCTCCCTCGCCGGCAAGATGCCCGGCGACACCTGGCAGCGGCTGGCCAACGTTCGGGCGCTGCTGGCGTACATGTGGGCGCACCCGGGCAAGCAACTGCTCTTCATGGGCTCCGAGCTGGCCGACGACCGGGAGTGGAGCGAGGAGCGTGGCCTCGACTGGTACCTGCTGCACGACCCGGCCCGGGCCGGCGTGCAGCGCCTGGTCGGCGACCTCAACCGGATCTACCGGGCCACCCCGGCGCTCTGGGCGCAGGACACCGAGCCCGCCGGCTTCCGCTGGATCGCCGGCGACGACGTCGCCAACAACACCGTCTCGTTCATCCGGATCGCCCCGGACGGCTCGACGCTGGTCTGCGTGGCGAACTTCTCCGCCCAGCCGCTGCACGACTACCGGATCGGCCTGCCGGCCGGCGGCACCTGGACCGAGGTGCTCAACACCGACGCGCAGCACTACGGCGGGTCCGGGGTGGGCAACCTGGGCAAGGTGCACGCCGAGGACGTGCCGTGGCACGGCATGGTCGCCTCCGCCGCCCTCCAGGTCCCCCCGCTGGGCGTCATCTGGCTGCGTACGGGCTGACGGCCCGCGAGCTGCGCGGGGTCAGACCAGGCCGGCGTCGCGCAGCAGTTGCCACAGGCCCGCGCCGTCCGGGGCGGAGAGCCACTTCTGCCCCACCGCCGCCGTCGACGGGCGCTCGGCCGGGGCGGGCAGGCTACCGGCCAGCACCGACTGGGTCGGGGAGAGTCGCCGGATCGCCACCCCGGCGACGTTCTCCGGGTGGGCGGCGGCGAACTCCCGGTAGATCTCCTGGTCGTGCTGGCCGTCGTCGCCGACCAGCAGCCAGCGCACCTCGGGGAACTCCCGGGCCAGGCGGGCCAGGGTGACCCGCTTGTGCTCCCGGCCGCTGCGGAACCAGCGGTCGGCGGTCGGACCCCAGTCGGTGAGCAGCAGCGGCCCGGCCGGGTAGAGGTGCCGGGACAGGAAGCGGGTCAGCGTCGGCGCCACGTTCCACGCGCCGGTGGAGAGGTAGAAGACCGGCGCGCCGGGATGCGCGGTGACCAGCCGCTCGTAGAGCACCGCCATGCCGGGCACGGCGGCCCGGGCGTGCTCGTCGAGCACGAAGGTGTTCCACGCGGCCAGCAGCGGCCGGGGCAGCGCGGTCACCATCACCGTGTCGTCGATGTCGGAGAGGATGCCGAAGCGGACCTCCGGGTCGAGGATGCGCACCGGCGCGTCGACGGGCTCCGCGTCCGGCACGCTGAGCCGGACCGTGCCCCAGCCGGGCGGCAGGTCGGCCTCGACGAGCGTGTCGACGAAGCCGCTGCGGTCGGCCCGCGCCTCGCAGCGCACCCCACCGGCTTCGATGGTCACCGTGACGTGCTTGGCGGGCAGGGTGGTGAAGCTGCGCCAGCCGCGGACCTTGTCCAGGCGGCCCCGCTGCCGGGTGTCGGGGCGGCCCAGCAGCACCCGGCACATCACCCGCACCCAGCCCGGTGAGCCGTAGCCGGTGTACGCGATGATGTTGATTCGCCAGCCTGTGCGCCGCAACCGACGCTCCACGAGCTGGTGCACGGCGTCCTCGATCCGCGCGGCCCGGTGCAGGTTCGGAACGGCCAGCTGGCCGGCGGGAGTGGGTGGCACCCGCCAACCCTGCCACACGTCGACGGCCACGGCCATGCGAGCGGACGCAGCCTGCGCCGAACCACCCCGGCCGGCCCGCCGTCCGTGAAACACTCCGGTCGGGACGACGACGGGGGCGTGGTCGTGTCGCATCCAGAGCAGCACCGTGGGCGACGGCGCCCGCGACTCGACCGGCCGGCGCTCGTCGCGCTGCTGTTCGGGCTGGCCGGCGTCGGGTATCGGCTGGTCCTGACGCTGTACACCGTGCCGGTGTCGAACAGCGACGAGGCGACGTTCGGTCTCGCCGCGCTGCACATCGCGCAGGGCCGGGAACGGCCGGTCTTCCTCTACGGCCAGCACTACATGGGGATGCTGGAGTCGTACCTGGCCGCGCCGCTGGTCGCCGTGACCGGGCCGAGCTGGCCGGTGCTGCGGCTGCCGATGCTCGCGCTGTACGCGGTCTTCCTCTACCTGATCCACCGGCTGACCCGTCGGCTGTACGCGCCGTGGTTCGCCGCCTTCGTGGTCGGTCTGCTGGCGCTCGGACCGGAACGGGTGGTGCGGGACCAGCTCACCGTCGTCGGCGGACGGCCGGAGGTGAAGCCGGCGGTGCTGCTGATGCTGCTGATCACGGTGGGGTTGGCGGCCGGCACGGTCCACCGTCGGCGGCTCGCCGTCGCCCTGTTCGGTCTGCTCGTCGGGCTGGCCGCCTGGTCGGACTGGCTGATCCTGCCGTACCTGACGGTGGCCGGGCTGGCCCTGGTGTGGGCGGTGCGGCGGGAGCTCCTCGGCTGGTCCGGCCTGTTGCTGGTGGCGGGTTTCGTGGTCGGGGTGGCGCCGATGATCTACGACAACCTGCGGGCGCCGCCGGGTGCGGACTCGCTGTCGGTGTTCCGGGAGGTCAGCACCAAGGCGGGCCCGCTGCCGCCGTGGTCCGAGCGGATCCGGGGCGGCCTGCTGGAGGGGGTGCCGCTGGCGCACGGGCTCTGCCCGGTGGACGGCTGCGGTCGCTGGCAGCAGTGGTTCGGGCTGCTCTATCCGGTGCTGCTGGTGGTCGCCGCGGTGGTCGCGGTGCTCGCGTACCGCCGGGCCGCCGGGACGTCCCGCGGGGAGCGGATCCGGCCGGTGGTGCAGCTCGCGCTGCTCGCCGGCGCCGCGTTGACCATGCTGTCGTACGTGCGCAGCCCGCTCGCCGCGACCAGCCCGCTGGACAACGCCCGCTACCTGTCGGTGCTGCAACTGTCGCTGCCGGCGGTGCTCTGGCCGCTCTGGGTGGCCGCCGTCGCCTGCTGGCGGGGCACGGTGGGCGCGCTCGGCCGGCTCACCGGCGCGCTGGCCACCGCCGTGCTGGCCGCGCTGACCGCGACCACGCTGGTGATCACCGTGCTCTTCGCGACCACCGGCGTCGAGGCGTCGCTGACCGAGGAGCGCCAGGCCCGGCAGCTGGCGTCGGCGCTGCGCGCCAACGGCCCCCACGAGGTGTACGGGGACTACTGGACCTGCAACCGGCTGATCTTCAACACGGACGAGACGGTGGTCTGCGGTGTGCTCGACGGCGACCTGTCCCCCGGGCAGAACCGCTACCTGCCGTACTGGCGACAGGTCGGCCGCGCCGAGCGACCCGGCTACGTGGTGGAGGTCGACTCGCCGATGGAACGGCGGCTGCGCCGGCTGCTCGCCGACCGGCCCGACGCCGCACCGGTCCGCGAGGTCGACGGCTATCGCGTGTACCACCCCGACACCCCGGTCCGGCCCTGGCGGTAACGGCGGGTCGTACGCTGGCCGGGCCGCCGCCGTCCGCCCGTCGAGGAGACCCCGATGCTCATCCTGCTGCCGCCCTCGGAGGGCAAGGCCGACGCCGGCACCGGTCGACGATGGTCCCCGGACCGGCTCGCGTTGCCCGAGTTGAACCCCGCCCGGGAGCGGGTGCTCGACGCGCTCGTGGCGCTGAGCGCCGGGCCGGACGAGGCGGCGGCGCTGGACGCGCTCGGGCTCAGCGAGGGCCAGCGTGGCGAGCTGCGCCGCAACGCCCGTCTGCGGGTGGCGGCCACCGCGCCGGCCGCGCAGATCTACACCGGAGTGCTCTACGAGGCGCTGGACCTGGCCTCCCTGCCGGCGGCGGCGCAGCGGACGGCGCGCCGGTCGATCCTGATCAGCTCCGGACTGTGGGGCGCGGTGCGGCTCGCCGACCGGATTCCGCCGTACCGCTGCCCGATCGGCGCCCGCCTGCCCGGCGTGGGGGCGCTGTCGGCGTACTGGCGGCCGGTGCTGGCGCCGGTGCTGTCCGCCGCGGCCGGTTCCGGGCCGGTGCTCGACCTGCGCTCCGGCGCGTACGCGGCCACCTGGACGCCGCGCGGGGAGCTGGCCGAGCGGACGGTGACGCTGCGGGTGCTGCACGAGCGGGAGGTCGACGGGGTGCCGGTCCGCTCGGTGGTGAGCCACTTCAACAAGGCCACCAAGGGGCGGTTGGTCCGTGACCTGCTGGTCGCTGGGGCCCGGCCGCGTACCGCCGGGGAGCTGATCGGCGCGCTGCGCGACCTGAAGCACACCGTTCTGGAGCAGACGGCCGCCCCCGGCCGGCCGCGGCAGGTGGATCTGGTGGTCACCGACCTCTAGCGCGACAGCCGCAAGATTTCCTCAAGGCTGGGCGGGACCGGTTCCGCATCGGCGGCGCAGGGGCCACGGTAGGGGAACCCAGACTCCGACAAGGGAGCACCCCCGTTGGCCCGAGAACCCGCCCTGCTCGACCGGCGCCCGTCCCCGGTGACGCCACCCCCGCTGGACTGGCTGACCCTGGGCGACGCGTTCGAGGCCGCCTGCCTGCTGCGCTGCACGCCACGGCCGACCGCCGCACGGTTGACGGCGACGCTCCCGGCACACTCGCCGGGGGTGGAGTTCAACCGGGAGGACGCCGCCCAGCGGATGCGGCAGTTGCTCGCCCGGCTGGACATCCCGGTGACCCACGAGGTGGCCGTCGGCGGCCTGCGCCGCCGCTACGAACTGCACCGGCTCTGGGTGCCGCGGGAGCACCGTGGCGCGTACGCCCGGATGCTCGATGCCGGTTGGTGGCAGGGGCGTCGGGAGCTGCTCGGCGGTCCGCTGCCCGGCGCCTCGCCGGCCCGCCGGCGGTGGGTGTCCCGGCTCGCCGCGGCGGCGTGGCGTTCGGCGCTGCTGGCCGGCGGGCGGCACGTCCGCCGGCACATCCTCGGCGTACGGCTCACCGACCGGGAGCTGGCCGCGGTGCTGATCCGCGGCGCGGCCGTGCTCGACGTGCCGGCCCTGCTCCGTCCCGGCACCGGCTGCTTCCTGGTCAGCGTCGCCGACGGGCCGGACCGGGAGCGGATCCTACGCAGTGCCGCCATGGAACCGGCCCGCACCGTGGCCATGGAACCGGCCCGCACCGCGGCGAGCACAGCGGCGCTGGAGCCGGCCGGCACCGCCGCGATCGAACCGGCCCGCACCGCGGCGATGCCGCCGGAACGCCGCCCCGCCTGCTGACCCCGGACCCCGGGATGGCACCCACCGGTCGGCTCCGGGCTTGCGTCCACCGGTCCGGCGGCGCACAGTGCACCGCGTGAGTCGTACCTCGCCCAGCCGGCCCGGTCACCGCCGCCCGGTGACGGCGGCGCTGCTGACGCTGCTGCTGGCCGCGACCCTGGCCGGGGCCGCCAGCTGCCGGGACGCCCCGGCCGAGCCGCTGCCGATCCGGATCGCCACGGGCAGCCCCACCGCCGTCTACTACGCCTTCGGGCAGTCCCTGGCGGCCATCCTCAACCGGGAGCTGCCCGACGTGCGGGCCAGCGTGGTCGTCACCGCCGCCTCGGCGGAGAACGTCCGGCTGGTCGGTTCCGGCTCGGCCGAGCTGGGCTTCACCCAGGCCGACGTGCTGCCCACCACCACGGCGGACAGTCCCACGGTCGACGCCGTCGCCCGGGTGTACGACGACCAGCTGCACCTGGTGACCACCGCCGGCGGCCCGGTCCGCACCGTCGCCGACCTGCGCGGCCGGCGCGTCTCCGTCGGCGCCCCCGGATCGGGCACCGAGATCACCGCGATCCGGCTGCTGGAGGTGGCCGGGCTCGGCGGTGACGGGGTACGCCAGGAGCGGCTCGGGCTGGACGACTCGGTGACCGCGCTGCGCGCCGGGCGGATCGACGCCTTCTTCTTCTCCGGCGGGCTGCCGGTGCGAGGCATCAAGGAGCTGGCCGGGCGTAGCGCCACCCGGATCGTGGACCTCGGCGAGTGGGTGGAGCCGCTGCGCGCCCGCTACGGCCAGGTCTACGTCTCCCGGGACATTCCCCGCTCCGCGTACGGCGTCGACCCGGTGACCACCGTGGCCAACCCGAACTACCTGATCGTCCAGGCCGACCTGCCGGAGCGGTTGGTCCGGGAGGTGACCCGGCTGCTGATGGAGCGCCGGGCCGAGCTGGGCGCCGCGCATCCGGCGGCGGGACGGATGAGCCCCCGCTCGGCGATCGCCACCGCCCCGCTGTCGCTGCACCCCGGAGCCGCGGCCTGGTACCGCGCGGCCAAACCCTGACGCCCGGCCCGCTACCGGGAGAGCGTCGACCGTAGATCGACGGCCGCTTCCTCGTCCGTCGGCTCCGCCTCGGGGGCGGGCTGAGGCGCCGGGAACCACAGGCCGGCGACCAGCCCGCGCGGCTCACCGACGCGCATGGTGAGCCGCCCGTCGGAGGCGTCCACCAGCACGGCGGCGATGGTCAGGCCGAGCCCGGCGCCATCCACGTTCTGCGCGTCCGGTGCCCGCCAGAACCGCTCGGTGGCCTGGTCGAGCTGGCTCTCGGTCATGCCCGGACCGGTGTCGCGCACCTCCAGGGCCACCCCGTGGTCGCGGCCGGCCACCGTCACCGTCACCGCCCCGCCGGCTCCACTGAACTTCACCGCGTTGTCGATCAACGCGTCCAGCGCCTGGTCGACGGCGGTCGGCACGGTCCGGGCGTACGCCGGGGCGTCGGTCGTGACGAGCCGCAGCGCGACCGACCGGTGCCGGGCCAGCGGCGCCCACGCGGCCACCCGGGACGCGGCCACCGCCGCGGCGTCCACGGTGACCCGCTCGTTCTCCTCGCGTTCGGCCCGGGCCAGGGTCAGCAGCGCGTCGAGCACCAGAGCCAGCCGGTCGGTCTCCTCCAACGCCAGCCGATGCTCGGAGCGCCCCTCCGGGTCGGTGAGGCTCGGACCCAGCTCCTCCACCCGCAGCCGCAGCGCGGTGAGCGGATTGCGCAGCTGGTGGCTGGCGTGCGCGACGAACGCCCGCTGCCGGTCCATCACGTCGGAGACCACGTCGGCCATGTGGTTGAAGCTCGCCGCGAGCCGGCGCAGCTCCGGCGGGCCGAGCCGGTGCAGCACCCGGGCGCTCCGGTCGCCCTCGGCGATCTCGTGGGTGACCGCGTCCAGCTCGGTGACCGGGCGCAGCACCCAGCCGGCCAGCCCGAACGCGGTGAGCACGCACGCCAGCACGACGAGCAGACCGGCCAGGGCGAGCAGCAGCCACCAGGCGGTGACGGCCCGGCTGATCGGGCCGGCCGGGGTCACGATCACCACCGCGCCGAGCACCTCGCCGCCGTCGTTGATCGGCACCGCCACCACCACCGCGCCGACCGTCCACGGCCACACCGACGCGGGGGCGCTGGTCTGCTGCCCGGACAGCGCGATGTCCAGCGCCGTGGTGGTCCCCGCGGCCGGCCGCCAGCTCGCCGAGGCGACGACCGTGCCCCGTTCCCGGTCGACGACCGCGGCGCCGATCGCGTACAGCTCGTCGTAGCTGCGCAGCTCCGCCTCCAGCGGGCCCGGTCCGCCGCCGCGCAACGCCGGCCCGGCCAGCGAGGCGAACCGGGTGGCGTCGGCGAGCCGGTCGGCGCGTACCCGTTCGGTCTCGCGGCTGGCCAGGGTGATGGCCAGCGGGGTCTCCAGGGCGATGAGGACGAGCACCATCAGCAGCAGATAACTGATCACCAGTCGACGGCGCACGGCAACCCCTCACGCATCGCGCAGCCGGTAACCGACCCCGCGTACGGTTTCGACCAGGCCGGCGTCGCCCAGCTTGCCGCGTAGCGACCCGACGTGCACCTCGACGGTGTGCCGATCGGTCCAGGTGGTGCCCCAGGCGTCGAGCAGGATGCGGTCGCGGGGCACCGCCACCCCGGGCTGCCGGGCCAGCGAGAGCAGCACGTCGAACTCCTTGCGGGTCAGCGTGACCGCCCGGCCGTCCACCGTCACCGTCCGGGCGGCGACGTCGATGCGCACCGCGCCGGCCTCGATCAGGTGCCGCTCCGGTGCGGCGTTCGCGGCCCGGCGCAGCACCGCCTCGATGCGGGCCTGCAGCTCCACCATCGAGAACGGCTTGACGACGTAGTCGTCCGCGCCGAGGCGCAGGCCGAGCACCCGGTCGCGTTCCTCCCCCCGGGCGGTCACCGCGATGATGCCGAGCTGGCTGCTGCGCCGGCGCAGCTCCCGGCAGAGGTCCGTGCCGTCCCCGTCGGGCAGGGTCAGGTCCAGCAGCACCAGGTCGCACGGGGCGGCGGCGAGCGCGGCGGCGACGGTGGCGGCGTGCTCGACCTGGTACCCGCGGCGGGTGAGGGCGGAGGAGAGCGCGGCGGCCACCCGGCGGTCGTCCTCCACCAGCAGGATCCGCACCCGTGCCCCCGTCCGTCGCAGTACTTTCCTGCGAATGGTGGCAGAAGGCCGCCGTCAGCGGGAGGGCCGCCTCCCCGGGGAAGGTTTAAAGGCCGAAGACGTCGTCGTTGACGCCGTCCCGCACGCCGTCGACGAAGCCTCGGAAACCCGGATCGTCGTGGCGGGCCGGCACGCTGGTGACGTTGACCCCGCTGGCCTGGGTCACCGCGTCGACCAGGGGCGGGTAGTCGATCTCGGCGTCGGTGAAGGCGCCGTCGTCCGCCTCGGCCAGGTTGATCACGTGCTGCACGTCGTCGGACGGGGTGTCCGGATCCTCCGCCCACTCGCCACCGGCCCGGTAGCACTCGTCGTACAGCGCGCGCTGGGTTTCGGTCCAGTCCTCGTCGTAGCTCTCCATCGTCACCCTCCCGCCGCCTGCTCCACCTGAGCATGCCGGGCCGCGACCGGCGTCGGCGGCGGTACGGCCGAAACGCCCTGTCGGGCCACGTAGGCTGCCACGGTGATCTACAAGTTGCTGCCGACGGTGGAGTGGGACGACGCCCGGGCGGTCGGCCACCTGGTCGGCTCGGCGGTGGACCGGCAGGACGGCTTCATCCACCTCTCCGCGGCCGATCAGGTGGTGGAGACGGCCCGGCGACACTTCACCGGCGTCACCGGGCTCACCCTGCTGACGGTGGACCCGGAACGGCTGGGCGACCGGCTGCGCTGGGAGCCCTCGCGGGGCGGCGAGCTCTTTCCGCACCTGTACGGCCCGCTGCCGGTGACGGCGGTCGTGTCGACGCGGACGCTACCGGCCGATCAGCCGGCCGCCGACGCGGTGGCGGCGCTGCTGGCCTGAGCGGTCGCTATGCTACGCCGAGTCCCGCGCGCCCCGGCCCCACGCTCCGTGCCCGGGCGGGCGTGGCAGCCCCGATCCGCGCGGCCGACGGCCGTCCCGGCGCATGCCGACGCGGGTCACCGACGGCGCCCGGCGCGCCCTGCGACCCATGCGAGTTGAAGGATGACTGACAGCAGTTCCCCGTCCCCCTCGGTCTTCGTCCACCCCACCGCCGACGTGGAGGAGGGCGCCCGGGTCGGCGACGGCACAAAGGTCTGGCACCTGGCCCACATCCGGTCGTCGGCGGAGGTGGGCGCCGGCTGCGTCATCGGCCGCAACGTGTACGTCGACGCCGGTGTCACGGTCGGCGACCTGGTCAAGATCCAGAACAACGTCTCCGTCTACCAGGGGGTGACCCTCCAGGACGAGGTCTTCGTCGGCCCGTGCGTCGTGTTCACCAACGACTTCCGGCCCCGCGCGCAGAATCCCGACTGGAAGATCACCCCGACGCTGGTGCGCAAGGGCGCCTCGATCGGCGCGAACGCGACCCTGGTCTGCGGAATCGAGATCGGCGAGTACGCGATGATCGCGGCCGGCTCGGTGGTGACCAGGGACGTCGCGCCGTACCAGCTCGTCGCCGGCAACCCGGCCCGGCCCAAGGGCTGGGTCGACGAGAGCGGCGAGGTGGTCTCCCGGGACGTGGACAACCCGCCGCAGCGGCAGGGCTGAGTCGACGACGAACGGCGGTGGACGGAACGCATCCGTCCACCGCCGTTCGTGTCGGGCGTGTCAGTGGCAGAGCCGGGCGATCTCCTCCTGGAACCGGTCCATCGAGTTCGCCTCGGCCGGACCGAGCAGGTACGTCTTCAGCTCACGCCGAGCCTCGACCATCGGGTCGTCGTCGGACCGGGTCACGGCGACGATCTTCTCCAGCTCGCCGCAGTCCCGGCAGAGCAGGTACGCCGCCCGCGCGGTCGGGTACTCCCGCCGGAAGTCGTCCTCCGGCAGGCCGCCCGGGTTGGCCACCACGTACGGCCGTTCGCTCTGCACGAAGTCCGAGACCACACTGGAGACGTCGCTGATCAGCAGGTCGGTCTGGTTGAAGCAGTCGAACAGCGCCGGCGTGCGGCCGGTGACCACGAGGTGTCGGGTGCCGTCCAGCGAGGTCGCGTCGGCGTCACCGCCGGCTCCGCGGATGAGGTCCACCAGCCGCTCGTGCACCGCCTTGGCTTCCTTGGAGCGGGAGCCGGTCAGCGGGTGCGGCTTGTAGATCACGCGCACCTCGGGCTTCGTCGCCAGCAGACCCTTGATGATCCGCTCACCCATCAGCACGAGCGAGGTGTGGTACGGGTCGTCGTCCAGCCACCCCTCCCAGGTCGGGGCGTAGAGCACGGTGAACGGCCGATCGACCGACTCCGCACCGAAGGTGTGCACGCCGGCGAGCTGCGGGCGCCCGATCTCGACGATGTCGCTGTCGAGCACGCCCACCCCGGCACGGGCGTATCGCTCCCGACCGGCGAGACCGGCGACCCAGACCTCGTCGTACACCTTGCTGTAGGGGTTGACGCTGGCGGCCTTGTCGCTGTCGCCGTGCCCGACGAAGACGTGCTTCATGCCCGGCTCGCGGAGCATGTGGATGTTCGCGCCGACGTTCGCCGCGTAGAGCGCCGCGCGGACGCTGCCGAGTTCGAGGTTCATGAAGTCCACCCCGGCCGGCACGCAGATCACCGGCAGTCGGGTGTCGGCGAGCTCGTTGAACGCCTCCCGGCTCCGCATCAGCACCACCGCGCGCTGCTCCAGCGCCTCGGTCGGAGCGAGCCACATGTTCGCCTGGTAGACGTCCTTGGCCGGGCCGGCGAAGTAGAGCGCCACCTCGGGCCGGTGGGCGTCGAGCCAGCGCTGGACGGCGGGCAGCAGCGGGCTCTGCCCGGAGCCCCGGCCGCGCAGCCAGGTCAGCGCGACGATCCCACCGACGACCGCGGCGGCGAGCACCGCCACCAGTCCCGCGCCCAGCACCGGCGCGGCCGTGTCACGCACGGCGGCGACCACGGCGGCCGGTGCCAGCACCACGTTGACGAGGGCCAGCCGGTCACCGGCGAGCCACGACGCCCACTCCGGTGGACGGGGCGCGGAGCGCAGCGGCCCGAGGTCGATGTTGCGTACCAGCGCCGAGGTCGGGTTGCGCCGGTCGATCATGGTGGCGAGGGCGCCGGCGAAGACCGAGATCAACCAGACCGTGGCCGGCAGCAGCAGGATCAGGCTGAGCTCCCCCGCGCCGGGGCGGACCGTGGCCACCACCAGCAGGACGATCGCGAGGTCCCGGGTGAGCTGGCGGTAATCCCCGCGCAGGCCGACTTTCTCAAGAAGGGTGTGCGTGGCGGGCGACCAGCGGGCGAGCGCGTATTCGCCGCCGAGAGCGGCGAGCCCGGCCACCGTGAAAACGGCGGCCCAGCCGAGCGCACCGGCGACGAGCATCACGACGTAGGCCAGCAGCAGCAGCGCGCCGCGGGCGGCGACTCCCGCCGGTCCCATCAACTTACCGAACAAGGACTAGCTCCCTAGAGATCGACGACTGGCTCCACGGACCACTGGCGCCGTGACGGCCTGGATCCCCCGCTTCTGCTGCGATCGTGGGCGTGCCGGGCGTCGCCGGTACGCCCCTCACAGAGGCACCGACGGAGGACCGGTCGGCACGAGGCAGCCCACCTGCCCCCCACCGTTCCTGACCCGTGACGGCAACCGGCACTCCCGCGGCCACCCGCCACCGCGCTGGTGTGACCTTAACGCGAAGGAACGCGCCGGTATCGTTCGGGTGCCCCAGCGTCAGGCGAAAAGTCCTCCGGGGTCCGGATCGTCGCCCATCCGCGCCGGCGCGAATCCGCCCCGCCGGAGAGCGTCGGGATCGCCGCGGATGGCGCGCGGTCTCGATAGAACCTCGTCGGTCGCCGGTTCCTATACTGGGCCGGCCGCCTGGCCCAAGCGACGGCCGCCCACGCAGCAATCGATCACGGCGGTGGCCGCGGTGATTACCGTCCCCCGAGAAAGGATCTGCGTGTTCACAACCCTGATCGCCCTCGTCGTGGCACTTGTGCCCGGTGCGGTGCTCGGCTTCGCCCTCCCCCCGGGGCGCTACCGGTGGGCCGTGTGGGCCGCCGCCCCGGCAACCACCCTCGGTCTGGTCACGGTCGGAATGGCGTGGTTGCCGACGCTGGGCCTGCCCCGGAGCGCCCTGGCGGTGCTCGTCGCAGAGCTGGTGCTGGCCGGCGCCGCGGTCGTCGCGTCCCGCTTGTTCTGGCTCGGGCTGAGCGACGCGGACGGGGAGGCCGGGCGGCCGAGTCTCCGCGCACGCTTCCGCCGGCTCCCCTCGGTCCGCCCCCGCTGGGTCGACATGGCCGGCGTCGCCATCCCGTCGGCGATCACCATCGCCTTCGGCTGGTTGATGCTCGGGCGGCTCGTTGCCCCACCCGGCTGGGACGCCATGAACCACGGCTTCCTGACCCGCCGCATCCTGGACACCGGCAGCGTCATGGTCACCTCGGCGTGCACGTCCGGCGTCAACGAGGTCTCGGTCTCCTGCACGTTCTACCCGCTGTCCGCCGACATCTCCTGGGCTCAGGCCGTCCAGATCACAGGCGGTCACATCAGCACCGCGATGGCCGCCTGGTCCATCATCCTCGGCCCGCTCGCCCTGGTGGCCAGTGTCTACGGCTGCGCCCGGGCGCTCGGCGCCCGGCCCGTCGTCGCCGCCTGCGCCGCGACCGCGCCCGCCTTCATCGGCCCGATGTGGGTCTCCGTGATCAACGGGCGGATCAACGAGCAGACCGCCCCGGCCATGGCGGGCGCCATCGCGCTGCTGGTGGCACTCGCCCTGCGCGGCCCGCACCCCATCCGGCTCGGGCTGCTGGCCGGGCTCGCCGGCGCCGGCCTGGTCATGACGCACACCTACGACGTCCTGTTCATCGGGGTCCTCACGATCGGCGTGGTGCTGGCGCTCCGCGCGCCGTTCAGGCTGCGTGCCGGCGCCACCGCCCTCGGCACCATGGTCGTCGCCGCGCTGCTGCCACTGTTGCCGCTGCTGGGTGCCCTGCTCGGTGCGAACGGCGAACGGACCTCCAACAATCCCGCCCTGCCGAACATGTGGGACAAGTCGTTCGAGTACTGGGTGACCCACCCCCAGCGCTACGCGCTCTTCGGCTATCCGCTGGTGCCGAGCAAGGACTTCGTCTTCACGATGTCGCCGATCAGCGTCGCCGTGGTCATCACGATGGCCTGCCTGCTGGTCTCGCCGTTCTGCCTGTTCATCCCCCGGCTGCGCTGGGCCCGGCCGTGGTTCGTGGCCGGCGCCGTCTTCACCGCCATCGGCATCTGGACCACCAGTTCCGAGTCGACCGCCGCGGCCACGCTGGCGGGTCTCTGGTACGGCGTCCGCGAGCGGGTCCGTTCGATGATCTTCCCGGTCTACGGCGTCCTGACGGTGGTCGGTGCGGTCGTCATCGGGATCGCGATCCAGTGGCTCGTGTCGCGGCTGGTGGCCAAGGCCCACGGCCTGCGCGACTCGGCGGTGCCGGCCGCGGTGGCCGCGACGGTCCTGGTGCTCGCGCTCATCGGGATGGGCGCCGTGCCGTCGAGTTGGAAGCCGTTGCGGACGGCCATGATCAACAGGGCGCCGCTCGGCAATTCGTACGTCCAGACCTACGAATGGCTCAGCGAGAACACCCCGCCCGGTAGGACGGTGGCCTACGACCGGCACCGCGAGTTCATGTCCTGGGCGTACGCCGACTACAAGAACCCGCTGCTGTTCGGCATCCCGCCGCTGCCCGGCCTCACCGCCGCGGACAACGACTACGAGCGCCGCTGGGCCGCGTTCCACTGGCTCGTGGGCACCGAGGGTGCGGAGCCCGCCGGTTGCGACGTACGCCGGTTCGGCGTCGAGTACGTCGTCGTCGGCAAGCGCGCCATTCCCGCCGCGACGAAGAACTACAAGCAGGCGTCCCTCGACGCCAGCGACAAGGTCACGCTGGTGCAGCGCTTCGGCCGGATCAAGATCTACCAGGTCACCGACGCGGGACGGGCGTGCGCGTCCGCCGGCTGACCGACCGCCCGTGGGCGTGATCCGGCTCGTCGGGCGATAGTCGAGGGAGCGTAGCCCGGTGCGGCCCACCGGGCGACGTTCACCGGGCGACGCTCACCGGGCGACGCTCACCGCGCGACGCTCACCGGGCGACGCTCACCGGGCGACGCTCACCGACCGGACACACGAAAGGGCGGGGCGACCGTGGTCGCCCCGCCCTTTCTCGTCCGTCAGCGGCCGTTGTCGGCGAAGAGCCGACCCACCACCCGGTGCGCCGGCAGGATCCGCTGCCGCTCGACGTCGGCGTCGGCGGTGCCGGCGACGATGTCCAGGAAGTGGTCCAGCTGGGCGGCGAGCGGCTCGCGATTCGTGATCAGCTCCGGCACCTCGATGATGCTCTGCTGCCGGTAGCCGCGGCCGTCCGGGGTGGCCGCGTCCAGCGAGACGTGCCGGTAGATGGTCACGTCCTTGCGGATCAGGTCGGCCTCGATCAGCCGGTCGACCTCGTTGATGACCAGGGTCCGTACCTTGCGCTGCCCGATCCGGCTGGCCGACACGTTGGCCAACGCGCCGGTGCCGAAGGACAGCACGGTCTCCGCCACGTCCTCCGCCTCGGTGAGCGAGTCGGGGTGGAAGTGGCCGAAGGTGCCGCGGACCGTCGTCGGCTCCTCTCCGCCGAAGGCCTGGATCGCCAGGTCGACGTCGTGGATGAGCAGGTCCCAGGCGACCCCGGTGCGGATCCGCGGCGCGTACGGCGAGTGCCGGGTCGCGGTCAGGTGCAGCGGGCGGTGGACCAGGGCCAGTGCCGTCAGCACCGCCGGGTTGAACCGCTCCAGCAGCCCGCAGAGCAGCGGCACGCCGCGCTTCTCGGCGGTCGCCACGATCTCCTCGGTCTCGGAGAGGCTGCCGCAGACCGGCTTCTCGATCAGCAGCGGCTTGTCGGCGGCCAGGACCTGCTCGGCGAGACCGCGGTGGAACTCGGTGGGAGCGGCGATCACCACGGCGTCGACGTCAGTGAGGTCGTCGGCGTCCGGGGACCAGTCGGCCCCGTACCGCTCGGCGGCCTGCTGGCCCACCGAGCGCCGGGGCTCGATGACCCGGGCCAGCTCGGCCCGGTCGGACTGGGCGACCACCCGGGCGTGCAGCGAACCCATGACCCCGGTGCCGACCAGGGCGAAACGCAGCTTGGCGGTCACGCGCCGACCGCCTTCCGGACGGCCTCGACGACCTGGTCGAGGTCGCTGTCGGTGAGGTGCTGGTGCACCGGCAGGGAGACGCACTGGCGGACCACCCGGTCGGCCACCGGCGCCGGGTCCGCGATCACCCGGGGGTGGTCGCGGTAGCAGTCGTAGTCGTAGACCGTCTTCGGGTAGTAGATGCCGCAGCCCACGCCGCTCTCGGTCAGCCGGGCGATCACCTCGTCGCGGCTCACCGGAGCCTCGTCGGTGACCAGCACCGTGTACTGGTGCCAGACGTGCGACCGGCCGGGCAGCTCGGTCGGCACGCGCAGCCCCGGGACGTCGGCCAGGCCGGCGGAGAGCCGGGCGGCGTTGTCCTTACGACGCTTGACGTTCTCGCCGTACGCGGCGATCTGCGGGATGCCCAGCGCGGCCTGCAGGTCGGTGAGGCGGTAGTTGTGACCGGCCACCTCGTACTGGTAGCGCTGCCGCATGCCCTGGTTGCGCAGCACGCGCAAACGGTCGGCGAGCACCGCGTCGTTGGTGGTGATCATGCCGCCCTCACCGGTGGTGAGGTTCTTGGTGGCGTACAGCGAGAAGGTGCCGAGACCGAAGCTGCCGGCGCCGCGGCCGGAGATGGTCGCGCCCAGGGACTGCGCGGTGTCCTCGACCAGGCCCAGGCCGTGCTTCTGGGCCAACGGGGCGATGGCGTCCATGTCGGCCGGCTGGCCGTACAGGTGCACCGGCATCAGCACCCGGGTGCGTGGGCCGATGGCGTCGGCGAACGCCGCCGGGTCGACGCAGAAGTCATCCTCGCGAATGTCGGCGAACCGCGCGGTGGCGCCCGCTTCGAGGATCGCGTTGAGGGTCGCGACGAAGGTGAAGGGGCTGGTGACCACCTCGTCGCCGGGCTGCAGGTCGAGCACCTGGAGCGCGGCCACGAGGGCGGTCGTGCCGTTGTTGACGGCGACCGCGTGCTCGACGCCGACCAGGTCGGCGAACTCGCGCTCCAGTCGGGCCACCATCGGCCCCTGCGCGATGACACCCGAGCGGATCACCTCGACCGCCAACCGTTCGGCCGCCTCGTCCAGCTTGACGACGGAAATCGGGATCACAACAGCTCTCCTTGAGGTATGGGGCAGCGTGCAGACCGTAGCAGCGCGGGAGATGCCCGGCACACCTGGACCACCGCGACGCGAATCCATCTACGGCCGAACCCGTTCCGACTCGCGGTCAACCTCGGTTCGTGGTACGCGGCACACTGCGCTAGTCTCGGCGAATTGTGCAGGGACCCGGACGGGTCAAAGACGACCAAAGGACAGGACGGCCGTGGCAGAAACCGCGACGCAGGTCGAAACGGTACCCGCACCGGCCACCGGGGCCGCCACGGCGAAGTCCCGCTGGCTCTCGCTGGCCGTCCGGGTGGTGGTCATCGTGGCGATCGCGGCCGGCATGACCTGGAGCGTCGTCAGCCAGTGGCCGCAGGTGAAGCAGACCTGGGTCGACCTGGCGTGGCCCTCGGTGGTGCTCGCCGTGCTGGCGGTGCTGGCCGGCATGTTCGCCAACTCGATGGCCTGGCGGGCCGCCGCGGCTGACCTGGAGCACCGGGTGTCCGTGCCGGCCGCCCTGCGGATCTGCATGGTCGGCCAGCTCGGCAAGTACATCCCGGGCAGCGTCTGGGCCTACGTCCTCCAGATGGAGCTGGGCCGGCGCGCTGGCCTGCCGCGGGCTCGGGCCTTCCTGGCCACTCTCGTGGCACTGGGCCTCGGTGTCGTCGCCGCGCTCGGCGTGGGGCTGCTCAGCCTGCCCTCGCTGCTCGACGCGACCGCCGACTCCGGCGCCGAGTACGCCGAGCCGGTACGCGTCGCGCTCTACATCGTCGCCGTTCTCTTCCCGATCGCGCTGCTCTGCGCCGTTCCGGCCGTGTTGACCCGGCTCATCCAGCTCACCCTCAAGGTGCTGCGCCGACCGCCGCTGCAGCACAAGCTCACCCTGCCCGGCGTGCTCCGGGTGGTCGGCTGGAGCGCCCTGGGTTACACCCTGTTCGGCGTGCACCTGTGGCTGCTGGCCAACGCCCAGGCCGCACCGGGCCTCGGCGGCCTGCTCCGCAGCATCGGGTCGTTCGCCATCGCGATGACCGTCGGGATGTTCGCCTTCCTCTCCCCCTCCGGGCTGGGTGTCCGGGAGGCCGTGCTGGTCGCCACCATGGCGCCCTTCCTCACCAGCGCCGGCGGCATCGGAGCGGCGACCGGGATCGCGCTAGCCTCCCGACTGATCTTCACCGTGGCCGACCTGCTCGCCGCCGGCATCGCCGCCCTGTCCGGGATGCGGCAGTTGCAGAAGGCGACCGGGGAGAGCGCTGCCGGCCCGGAGCTCGACGAGGCCGCGGCGGCGGTCCGGGTGGAGCAGGTGCCCGCGCCGCGCTCGGGTGCCGACACACCGGTCGCCACCCGCTGACCGGTTTCCGCCCCGGCGACAATCCGCGAGAGACGACCTCCACGGGATACCGACGTCAAAAAACACCGGTGCCCCCGATCTGCTGATCGGGGGCACCGGTGTTTGACGTACGCCGGGTCAGCGGCCCCGGGAAGCGGCCATCTCGCTCAGCACCTCCAGGTGCAGGTGCAGCACCCGGTCCAGGCTGAACCGCTCGCGGATCAGAGCCTGACCGTTGACCCCGATCTGCTTGGCCAGGGCCTGGTCGGTCAGCGCGGCGATCAGCCGCTGCGCCAGACCCCGGACGTCACCCGGCTGGCAGAGCAGGACGTTGTCCCCATCGCGGAGGGCGATGCCGGGGAAGTTGTCGGCCCGCGCGGGCGCCACCACCGGGACCCCGGCGGCCATCGCCTCCAGGGTCGCGGTGCCGAGGCCCAGCCCCTGCTCGTGCGACTCCACCGTGGCGGCGGCGAGGTAGTCCGGGATTTCGCTCTTGGGCACCTTGCCCGCCGCGATGACGGCGTGCTCGACGCCGAGCGCACGGGCGCGCTCGGCGAAGTGCTGGTAGTAGACCTGCCCACAGATGAGCAGCTTCGCGTCCGGCACCGCGGCCAGCACCTCGGGCAGCGCCTCGACCAGCGCGACGCGGTCCCGCAGCGGAATGACGTGGCCCACCGACAGGATCACCGGCGCGTTGCCCAGTTCGTGACGGTCGCGGACCCGCTGACCGTTGCCGCCGACCACCCAGTCCGGATCCACGCCGACCGGGATCGGCACCAGGCCGGAATGCGCGCCGCGATAGCGCGACTCGATGTACTCCTGCATGAGCACGTCCATCACCACGAGCCGGGGCTTGCTGCGCCACATGAACGGCTTGACCATGGTCGCGTCCAGGCCACGGAACACCCTCGCGTACCGGGCCTGCGGGTTCTCCAGCCGGGTGTGGATGGAGAGCAGCGCCGGCACCCGACGCTTGCGCGCGTAGAGCGCGGTCGCCCAGGTCAGGTCGAAGAACTGCCCGTGCTGGTGGATGACGTCCGGCCGGAAGTCGTCGAGCAGTGTGCGGACCCGCCGCAGCACGCTCGGCCGGCTGGTGAACGAGATGTCGAAGCTGACGGCCAGCCGGGTCTCCGGCAGCATGAACGCCGGCAGCCGGACGATCCGCATCCCGTCGCGCTCCTCGACCGCCGGAGCGTCCTGGTAGGCGGCGGTGAGCACCAGCACCTCGTGCCCGGCGGCGGCGTAACCGCGGGCGAGCGACTCGGACAGGTGGGAGCTTCCGCCGGCGCGCGGCGGAAAGAAGTTGTTGACGACTGCGATACGCACGGAGGGGGACTCCTAGCTTTCCGCTACAGGGACGAACCGGACATCGCCGCCGTCCAACTCGACTGTGGAGACCACCCGAGCCGGGACCCCCGTCACAACCGCTCCCGGTGGCACGTCTCTGGTGACCACGGCGCCCGCGCCGACGACCGCACCGTCACCGATGGTGACGCCCATCATCACGGTCGCGTTCGCCCCGATGAAGACGCGATCGCCGATCATCACCGGCGCCCGGTCCACCGAAGCATAGGCACGACCCGATACGCAACGCCGAGCCGTGGAGTGCGTGTAGATCTGCGCGCCGCAACTGATGTCGCACCCGGCGCCGATGGTCAGCCCACCGGAACCGTCGATGACCGTGAAGGCGCCGATCCACGTCCCCGCGCCGATCACCGGTTCGCCGATGACCCAGGCGTGCGGGTTGTACGGGTTCGCCGGGAGCCCGTGCGAAGACGGACTCCCGGCGGACGACGGCTGGGTCACGCCACCTCGGTCTTGATCAGATCGGTCATCCCGTCCTCGACGGCGATGGTCGGCTCCCAACCGAGCACCTCGCGGGCCCGGGTGATGTCCGCGGCCCGGCGGCTGACCAGCACCTCACGCGGGCTGAACTGCGGCTCCACGTCGACGCCGACCGCCTTGATCAGGATCTCGGCGAGGGTGGCCACCGAGGTGTCGATGCCGGTGCCGATGTTGACCGGCACGTTGCCCTGCTCGGACTCCAGCGCGGCGACCACGGAGCGGGCGATGTCGTGGACGTGGATGAAGTCCATCGACTGCTCACCCTTGCCGTCGATGACCGGCGGCTGACCGGTCTTCAACCGCTTCACGAAGTGGTTGATCACCGAGGTGTAGTAGGCGGTCGGCTTCTGGCCCGGGCCGTAGACGTTGAAGAACCGCAGGGCGACCCAGTTCAGGCCCTTGCTGCGCTGGTAGAAGCCGAGCAGGTCCTCACCGGCACGCTTCGAGATGCAGTACGGGGTGAGCGGGTCGAGCCGGTCGTCCTCGTGCATCGGCAGCTTCTTCGGGTCACCGTAGACCGACGCCGACGACGCGAAGACCAGCCGCTTGACGCCGTGGTCGGCGGCGGCGGCGAACACGTTGTGGTTGCCGACCATGTTGATGTCGATCGACTCGTGCGGGTCGGCCTGGCTCTTGTTGATCGAGACCGCGGCGAGGTGGATCGCGTAGTCGCAGCCCTTCATGGCCGCGTGCACGGCGCCGCCGTAGCGGACGTCCTGCTCGATCAGCTCGACGTCGCCGGTCGCCACCAGCTCCGCGATACGGTCCCGGTCGCCACGGGTCATGTTGTCGAAGATGCGGACCCGGTAGCCCTTCTCCAACAGCAGCGGTACCACGTGCAGGCCGATGAAACCGGCGCCTCCGGTGATGAAGACGGTCTGCTTCGACATGGCGGAGCGTGTCCTTCCTGGGGGATCAGCGGCTGGTGGCCGCGGTGTTGACGACGTCGATCAGCGTGGCCGCGACGGTCTCGACCTGGTCGTCGGTGAGGTTGGCGTGCATCGGGATGGCCAGGTGCCGGACGAACAGGTCCGCCGAGACCGGGCAGGGCGTGGTCTGGCCGTAGAGCGGCTGGGCGTGCGAGGCGTACGTGCCGAAGGTGCACTGCACCCCGCGCTCGCGCAGTGCCAGCGCGACCGCTCCCCGGTCGACCGACGGGTCCAGCGTGACCACGTAGGACTGCCAGGGGTGCTCGCGGTCCGGAGCCTCGTACGGCGTGGTGATCAGCTCGTGGTCCTTGAGCAGCTCACCGTAGCGGGCGGCGGTGCGGCGCTTGGCGGCCAGCAGGTCGGGCAGCCGGTCGAGCTGGGCGAGCATGATCGCCGCGGAGATGTCGGAGAGCCGGTAGTTGTAGCCCAGCTCGGTGAAGGTCGGGATCGGCAGGTGCGACAGCTCGGCCCGGGTGAGCGCCCCCTCCACCCCGTACGTGTGCAGCTTGCGGGCGTGGGCCGCGAGGTCCTCGCGGTCGGTGACGTACGCCCCGCCCTCGCCGGCGGTGATGCCCTTGCGGCCGTGGAAGCTGAAGGTGGCGATGTCGGCCAGGCTGCCGGCCGGGCGGCCCTTGTAGGTGGCGCCCGCCGAGCAGGCGGCGTCCTCGACCAGGAACAGCCCGTGCTTGTCGGCGATGGCGCGCAGCTCGTCGTAGTCCGCCGGCTGCCCGAAGGCGTCGACGGCGATGATGCCGACGGTACGCGGCGTGATCGCGGCCTCGACGGCGGCCGGTTCGACGGTCCAGGTGTCCGGCCGCACGTCGGCGAAGACCGGCGTGGCGCCGGTCCACATCACCGAGTGGCCGGTGGCCGGGAAGGTGTAGTCACCGACGATCACCTCGTCGCCGGGCTTCACCCCGAGGGTGAGCAGCGCGAGATGCAGGGCGGAACCACAGTTGCTGGTGGCGAGGGCGTGCCGGGTGCCGGCGACGACGGCGAAGCGCTCCTCGAAACGACGGCAGGTTGGCCCGGAACCAGCCAGCCAGCCCGAGGCGAAGACCTCGGCGATGGCGGCGAGTTCGGCCTCGCCAACCGTGGGCTGACCGAGCGCGATGACCTCAGACATGTGACTCCCAGAGAGGATGGACCCGGAGCAGTCTAGGCCAAGCCCACGGGGGGTGGGCCAGTCGGGCGCGCGGAGGGGCTTGGTTACCATCGGTCGCGGCGACCGGCAGGGGAGATGACATGACCAGGTTCGTGGTGGTGGGCGGCGGCATCGTCGGCCTCGCGGTGGCACACCGGCTGATGACCGACCGGCCCGGCGACCCGGTCACGGTCCTGGAGAAGGAGGCCGGCTGGGCGGCCCACCAGACCGGTCACAACTCGGGCGTCATCCATGCCGGCGTCTACTACAAGCCCGGCAGCCTGAAGGCCACCCTCTGCAAGGCCGGCAGCGCCTCGATGGTCGAGTTCTGCCGCGAGCACGGGCTGGCGCACGACATCTGCGGCAAGCTGATCGTCGCCACCGACGCCGCGGAGCTGCCCCGGCTGCACGACCTGCACCAGCGCGCCCTGGCCAACGGCCTGCCGGCCCGTCTGATCGACGGCGCCGAGGCGGCCGAGTACGAGCCGCACGTGGCGGCCGTCGGCGCACTGCACGTCGCCTCGACCGGCATCGTCGACTTCGGCGCGGTCTGCCGCAAGCTGGCCGAGCTGCTCGCCGCGGGCGGGGCGGACCTGCGCACCGGCACCGAGGTCACCGGCGTGGCCACCCGTCCGGAGGGTGTGGTCGTCACGACCACCGGCGGCGAGGTGACCGCGGACGTCCTGATCAACTGCGCCGGCCTGCACGCCGACCGGATCTCCCGGCTGGCGGGCGTGCCGACGCCGGTGCGGATCGTGCCGTTCCGGGGCGAGTACTACGAGTTGGTCCCGCAGCGGCAGGGGTTGGTGCGGGGTTTGATCTACCCGGTGCCGGACCCGCAGTTCCCCTTCCTCGGGGTGCACCTGACCAAGATGATCGACGGCAGTGTGCACGCCGGCCCGAACGCGGTGCTGGCCACCGCCCGCGAGGGCTACTCCTGGGGCCGGATCAGTCCGCGTGACATCTGGGACGAGCTCTCCTACCGCGGTCTCTGGGCGCTGGGTCGGCGGCACTACCGCTACGGCCTGACCGAGGTGGCCCGGTCACTGTCGAAGAAGCGCTTCGCGGACAGTCTGGCCCGGCTGGTGCCGGAGCTGACCCCGGCCGACATCGTCCGGGCCGGCGCCGGCGTGCGGGCGCAGGCGATTCTTCCCGACGGCGGCCTGGTGGACGACTTCCTGATCGTCGAGGCCGACCGGCAGGTGCACGTGCTCAACGCGCCCTCCCCCGCCGCGACCAGCTCGCTGGAGATCGCCCGGCACATCGTCTCCCGACTTCCGGTCGACGCGCCCCGCTGAGTGCGAGCGCCGGGCCGCGCGAGGGTCGGGCGGTCAGGCGTGCGCCGACGGGGCGACCGCGCCCCGGGGCCGAGGCACGGCCGGTTCGGCGCCGAGCCCGGTGGCCACCGACTCGACCAGGGTGCCGAGGTAGGTGTCGGTGATCGGAGCGCGGGCGATGGCGAGCCGCCAGTAGAGCGGGCCGATGATGAGGTCGACGGCGGCGTCCGGGTCGGTGTCGGCGGGCAGCTCGCCGCGTTGCACGGCGCGAGTGACGAGTCGGCCGCCGACCTCCTGCTGGCGGGCGTGCAGCACCTGACGCAGGGTCTCGTCGATGGCCGGGTTGCGGGCGGCCTCGGCGAGCAGGTCGGGGATGATCTGCGAGGCCAGCGGATGCCGCAGCGCGTGCGCCACCGCCTGGAAGAGCAGCGCGAGGTCGCCGCGCAGGGTGCCGGTGTCCAGCACCGGCAGCTTGCCGTGCGCCGCGGCGGCGACGATCTCCAGCACCAGCTCGACCTTCGAACTCCACCGCCGGTAGACCGCCGTCTTGCTGACGCCGGCCCGGCGGGCCACCGCCTCGATGGAGAGCCGGCCGTAGCCAACCTCGGCGAGCTCCTGCATCAGCGCGCGCCGGATGGCCGTGGTGATCTCACCACGCAGCACCGCCGCGCCGGCCGGGGCGCGCCTCTTCTCGGTCGTCACCAGGGACTCTTCTCGCAGGTCACGACGACCAGCGTAGCGCAACGACGGTACGGTTGCGTCCCGACGTGTTTCGGACTACTGTCCACGCAGCGACGAGGCGGCGCTCCGCGCACAGCTCCCACTAGGATTCCATCGTCGCGAGCAACCCCGTCTGCACGAAAGATCGGAGCGCCATTTCCATGGCCACCACCGCGCTGGTCGACCCCGACACGGGCCTGACCCAGGCGCAGCTGGCCGCTCGGCACGGGCTCCGGGTCGCCGGTGAGCGACCCACCCTCGTCGAGTACAGCCGCCGACTCTGGGCCTACCGGCACTTCATCGCCGCGTACGCCAACGCCAAGCTGGTCGCCTCGTACAGCAACGCCAAGCTGGGCCAGCTCTGGCAGGTGCTCACCCCGCTGACGAACGCGGCGGTCTACTACCTGATCTTCGGGGTGGTGCTGGCGCAGAACGAGAACATCCCGAACTTCATCGGCTACCTGACCACCGGCCTGTTCATCTTCAACTTCACCCAGAGCGCGGTGCTGGCCGGCACCCAGTCGATCAGCGGCAACCTGGGGCTGATCCGGGCGCTGCACTTCCCCCGGGCCAGCCTGCCGCTGTCCACCACGGTGACCCAGTTCCAGCAGCTGCTGGCCTCGATGGTGGTGCTGCTCGGCATCGTGCTGGTCACCGGGGAACCGATCACCCTGAAGTGGCTGATGCTGGTGCCGGCCCTGCTGCTGCAGGCGGTGTTCAACGCCGGCGTGGTGCTGCTGGTGGCCCGGATGGGCGCCAAGGCCAGCGACCTCAAGCAGGTCATGCCGTTCATCCTGCGCACCTGGATGTACGGCTCCGGCGTGCTCTACAGCGTCACCCTCTTCGATCGGCTGCCGGGCTGGGCGACGACGCTGGTCCAGTTCAACCCGCTGCTGGTCTACATCGAGCTGGCCCGCTACGCGCTGCTCGATCAGCCGCCACTGCTCAACGAGTCGCTGACCCAGCTCTGGCTGGTCGGGGCCGGTTGGGCGCTGGTCGGCGGGATCGGCGGCTACATCTACTTCTGGCGCGGCGAACAGGAGTACGGCCGTGGTTGATCACATGCAGGCCACCGACGAGGCGACCGTCTCCCTGCCCGTGCTGACGCAGGAACGGATCCCCACCGTGGTGGTGGACGACGCGCACATCATCTACCGGGTGCACAAGGGTGCCACCGGTGGCACCACGCCGGTGGCCGCGCTGCGCCGGCTGGTCAAGCGCACGTCCGCGCCGAACGTGCGGGAGGTGCACGCGGTGAAGGGGGTCTCGTTCACCGCGTACCGGGGCGAGGCGATCGGGCTGATCGGCAGCAACGGCTCCGGCAAGTCCACCCTGCTGCGGGCCATCGCCGGCCTGCTGCCGGTCAACCGGGGCGCGATCCACACCCAGGGGCAGCCCTCGCTGCTCGGCGTGAACGCCGCCCTGCTCAACGACCTGTCGGGTGAGCGCAACGTCACCCTCGGTTGTCTGGCCATGGGCATGCACCCCGACGAGGTGGCCCAGCAGGCCGCCGGG
The DNA here is from genome assembly GCF_003667455.1 of Micromonospora sp. CV4. Lineage (NCBI taxonomy): Bacteria > Bacillati > Actinomycetota > Actinomycetes > Micromonosporales > Micromonosporaceae > Micromonospora > Micromonospora sp. CV4. Next base: position 89,757 of record NZ_RCVI01000265.1, read on the forward strand.
ATCATCGACTTCTCCGGGATCAACGAGCGGGGCGACTTCGCCAGCCTGCCGATGCGCACGTACTCCTCCGGCATGGCGGCCCGGCTGCGGTTCTCCATCGCCGCCGCCAAGAAGCACGACGTGCTGCTCATCGACGAGGCGCTCGCCACCGGCGACAAGGGTTTCCGCAAGCGCAGCGAGCAGCGGGTGCGGGAGCTGCGGGAGGGCGCCGGCACGGTGTTCCTGGTCAGCCACCAGCTCTCCTCGGTGCGGGACACCTGCGAGCGGACGATCTGGCTGGAATCCGGCGTTCTGCGGATGGACGGGCCTACCGACGACGTCATCCGGGCATACGAGGCCTACGCGAACAGCAAGTAGGGTTGGGCGAACAGACGGCTTCGACAGGGCAGCGCCGAACCGCGTCGCCGTTGGGGCGGCGCGGTCCGAGCGTTAGGGTTCATTCCGTCGCCGCTCGGGCGGAACCTTCCGTTAACGCATACCTGAGAGTGAGGATCCGGCAATGACGCAGGACCAGACCACTGGCCCGGACGCCACACCGGAGACCTTGGCGCCGTGGCGGCCCTCACGGACGGTGGCCGTGGTGCTGGCCGGCGGCACCGGGACCCGACTGGGCCTCGGCATCCCGAAGCAGCTGCTGAAGATCGCCGGTAAGCCGATCATCGAGCACACCCTGGCGGTCTTCGAGGCCGCCCCGGAGATCGACGAGATCATCGTGCTGATGGCCACCGGGCACGTCGAGGACGCCCGGCAGATCGTCGAGAAGGCCGGCCTGCGCAAGGTCACCAAGGTGATCGAGGGCGGCGACACCCGTAACGCGACCACCCGGATCGCATTGGACGCGGTCGGGCCGGCGGACTGCAACATCCTCTTCCACGACGCGGTGCGTCCACTGCTCAGCGGCCGGATCGTGCGCGAGTGCGTCAACGCTCTCTGGACCTACGACGCCGTGGACGTGGCCATCCCGTCCGCCGACACGATCATCCAGGTGGACGAGAACGACTGCATCACCGACATCCCGGTGCGCTCGCGGCTGCGCCGCGGGCAGACCCCGCAGGCGTTCCGCTCCCCCACCATCCGCGAGGCGTACCGGATCGCCGAGGGCGACCCGAACTTCGCCGCCACCGACGACTGCGGTGTGGTGCTGCGCTACCTGCCGGGCACCCCGATCAAGGTGATCGACGGCTCGGACGAGAACATCAAGGTCACCCACCCGGTCGACGTGCACCTGGCGGACAAGCTCTTCCAGCTCGCCGCCGCGCAGGCGCCCCGGCTCACCGACCACCGCAGCTACACGGAGGAGCTGACCGGCCGCACCGTCGTGGTGTTCGGCGGCAGCTACGGCATCGGCCACGAGCTGACCGAGCTGGCCCGACGCTACGGCGCGCAGGTCTTCCCGTTCAGCCGCTCCACCACCGGCACCCACGTGGAGCGCGCCGAGGACGTCGAGGTCGCGCTGAAGACCGCCTTCGAGGCCACCGGCCGGATCGACCACGTGGTGGTCACCGCCGGCATCCTGGAGAAGGGCGCCCTCGCCGAGATGGACGAGGAGACGATGGACCGGCTGCTCCAGGTCAACTTCGTCGGCCCGGTGACGATCGCCCGGCAGTCCCTGCCGTACCTCCAGCAGACCAAGGGCCAGCTGCTGCTCTACACCTCCAGCTCGTACACCCGGGGGCGGGCCCGCTACGCGCTCTACTCCGCCACCAAGGCCGCCCTGGTCAACCTCACCCAGGCGCTGGCCGACGAGTGGGCCGATGTCGGCGTACGGGTCAACTGCATCAACCCGGAGCGGACCGCCACCCCGATGCGGACGCGGGCCTTCGGCGAGGAGCCGGAGCACACCCTGCTCGCCGCGGAGGCCGTCGCCCAGTCCTCGCTGGACGTGCTGATCTCCGATCTGACCGGCCAGGTGATCGACGTACGCCGAGCGCCCGGTGACGGGCCCTCCGCGACCGTGCCGGCCCAGGCCGGACCGGGCCGGGTCGGTTCGCCGGCCGGTGCGGCATCCGCGAGCTGACGCTGACGACGGCGGAACCCCGACGGCGGCGAACGGAGCGACATGCGTGGTGATCTGGTCCGAAAGCTGGCCGCCCGGTGCCTGAGTACCGGCCTGGCCGTGCTGGCCTTCGTCACGGTGGCGCTGACCGGGGCCACCGGATGGGGACTGGCGCTGGCCGTCGCCGCGCTGGCCGCGGCGGCCGCCGAGCAGCGGATCCGGCCCGGCGCTGACCTCGTCGCCGAGACGGCGCTGATCGCCGCCGCCGTCCTGGTCGGATACTCCCGGCGGCTGGACGACGGGCTCGACCCGGCGCTGGTGGCAACCGCGCTGGTGCTGCTGGGGCTGGTGCTGCTGGTGGGGCCGCTGCGGACCGCCGGCAACCTGGAGGTCCGGGTGGCCAACCTGCCGGTGCGGGGCTGGACACCGCTGATCGCCGACCAGCTCGGCACCGCCCTGCTGGGGCTGCTCGCCGTGGTGACCCTCGCCTCCGCGTTGACCCTGCCCGCCGCCGTGGCGCTGGTCGCCAGCCTGCTGGTCGGCGTCGGCGCGGGGGCGGTCGCCCTGGACCTGGCCCGGCGCCGGTTCCGGCCGGCCGCCGGTGGCGGGGCCGTCGCCCGCGCGCTGCGCCGGCACCGGCCGGAGTTCCTGCTCTACTTCTCCGCGCCGCCCGGCTCGGAGTACCAGGTCACCATGTGGCTGCCGTACCTGGAGCGGATCGGGCGGCCGTTCATGGTCGTGCTGCGCGAGCCCGAGTTCCTGGCGCCGATCGCCGCGGCCACCGACGCGCCGGTGGTCTACTGCCCCACCCTGCGGGCGATCGACGAGGCGCTGGTGCCGAGCCTGCGAGCGGCGTTCTACGTCAACCACGGGGCGAAGAACAGCCACTGCATCCGGTTCACGCAGCTCACCCACGTGCAGTTGCACCACGGCGACAGCGACAAGGCGCCGAGCGCCAACCCGGTGTCGGGGATCTTCGACCGGATCTTCGTGGCCGGCCCCGCGGCGATCGACCGGTACGCCCGCGCCGGGGTGCAGATCCCGCCGGAGAAGTTCGTGGTGGTGGGCCGCCCGCAGGTCGAGTCGATCGAGGTACGCCCCGAGCCGGTGCGCGGCCTGTCGCACCCGACGGTGCTCTACACCCCGACCTGGACCGGGCACCACGCCGACGCCGACTACTGCTCGCTGCCGGTGGCCGAGGGCCTGCTGCGCCGGCTGCTGGAGCGCGGCGCGACGGTGATCCTGCGCGCACACCCGTACACGGCGCAGAACCCGGCCTCGGCCCGCCAGCTCGGCCGGCTGACCGAGTTGCTGGTCGCGGACCGGGCCCGGACCGGGCGGCAGCACGTGGTCGGCGCCGCGGCCCGCGAGCTGAGCCTGACCGAGTGCGTCAACCGGTCGGACGCGCTGATCTCCGACGTGTCCGGGGTCATTTCGGACTACCTCTACTCCGGCAAGCCGTACGCGGTCACCGACATGGGCGACGAGGGCGAGCGGTTCGTGGAGAACTTCCCACTGGCCGGATCGGGCTACGTGCTGCGCCGGGACATGGCCAACACCGACGACGTGCTGACCGCCCTGCTCGACACCGATCCGCTGGCCGAGGCCCGGTGGGCCACTCGCCGTCGCTACCTGGGTGACTTCCCGGTCGAGTCGTACGCCGAGGCCTTTCTCAGCGCGGCCCGCCGGGAGTTGGCCCCGGCGAAGACCCTCGCCGCGTCGGCGCAGGTGTGACGGCGGACGCCCTCAGCGGTACGCGTCCAGCAGCGCCAGCACCGCCCCCGGATTCTCCACGTGCGCGTTGTGCCCGAGCCCGGGGAGCGTGACGACCGGTACGCCGAACTCCTTGAGCTGCGCGTCGGTGACCATCGGGTCCTGCTCGCCGCGGGCCAGCACCACCGGCACGTCGGTCGCCGCCAGCAGCGCGGCGAGGTCGGGAGCGCCGACGGCGAACGCGGCCGGGTCCATGGCGAGGCGCCACCGGCCGTCGACCTGGCGCAGCCCGGCGTCCACCAGCGGGTGGTCCGGCGGGACCAGGCCGGCGAGCCCGGAGACGCGCAGGTAGCGACGGGCCGCCTCGGTGCGGCTGGCGGACCAGCTGACCGGGCGGGCGGCGAGTTCGGCGGCGCGGGTCAGCTCGTCGGGTGACCACACCGCCTTGATGCCCAGCCCGACCATCGCGTCCACCGGCATGCCGGCGGCCCGGGCGGCCAGCGCCAGGCCGACCACCCCGCCCAGCGAGTGCCCGAGCACGACGATCCGGTCGTCGGGGGCCAGGCCGTGGGCGATCCGCTCGGCGAGCCCCGCGAAGGAGTACGACGGCAGCGGGGCCGACCAGCCGTGACCGGCGAGGTCCGGTGCCAGCCACCGCCCCGGCCAGTGCTGCTCCAGCAGCGGCGCCCAGGGCAGCCAGACGTCGCCGGTCGCCCCCATTCCGTGCAGCAGCAGCAGGACCGGCCCGCGGCCGGCGTGACCACCCGATTCATCCACCACGGCCGCAGTCTCCCACGGTTCGGGGACGGGTACGAGAGCCCGCGTCGGCGGCACCTGGGGATACACCGACCAATGGAGATCCACTGTAGAGTCCGCCGGCTGGAGAAACGCCGCGGGCGCCGGCCCCTTGTGGGGGACGGCGCCCGCAGCGGCTGCGCCCGGGTCAGGCGGAGTAGCCCCGAGTGGCGATCCAGTTCGCCAGGTCGATCGTGGTGATCCAGTACGCCGGGTCGGCGGCGTTCGCCGAGTCGGCGATCCGCACGATCCGGCCGTTGTCCTTGTAGCCCACGACGGCGATGTAGTGCCCGCCGCCGTAGGAGTGCCAGCCACCATCGGTGTCGGTGGCGTCGCCGGCCACGTTGGCCACCACGCCCCGGCCGGCGGTGATCGCCGTGACCACGTCGGCCTGGAGCCGGTCCATCTGGGCGGGGCTGGGCGCGCCGGCGAACATGCGGGTCCGGTACGGGGAGCCCTTCACCTCGGCGTTGAGCACCCGGGTGGTGTCCAGGGCCGAGTTGGTGCCCATCTCGGTGGTGCCCAGCTTGGCGCCGAGCTCCTCCTGGGTGCGGTCGATGCCGGTGGCGCTGAGCGCGTTGCGGGTGGCTGCCGGCCCGCAGTTGTAGTACGTGTTCTGGGCCTGGTAGTCGTAGTCGAGCACCTTGGTGGCGGGCGGCTTCGGCGGCGCCGGCTTACGGGTCAGGTCCGGGTTGCCGCTGGCCTTGGCGGCCGGCGACGCGGCGCTGGCCGTCGGTGCGGCGCTGCTCGGCGCGGTGCTGGCCGAGGGGGTCGCGACGCGCGCCTCGCCGCGGGAGGCGACGGTGTCGCTGCGCATCTCGGCGACCGTGGTCGCGGTGTGCTGGCTGGCCGGGGCGTCGTCAGTGCCGGCGATCAGGGCGCCGGTGGTGGTCGCGAGCGCGAGAGCCGCGGCGGAGGCGGCGACGATCTGGTACGGACGCTCGGTGGTGAGACGACGGAGCTGACGCTTCAGGGTGTGCTTCACGGGGTCCTCCACGGATCGGGGGGTGAGCGGCACACCGGGCCGGACCGATTTCCGGGCAGGCGCCAGCGCGCGGACCGTGGTCCGCGGGTGGTGAACCGCTCAGGGGACTGCCCGGCGTGGCCGGGCGGAAGAGGCGGTGACCCTGGGGGTCAGCTCACCGGACGGATGAGCGGGGGCACCGCGGCGCCGTGGAGGCGGGGAAACAACCGAGGGGTGGAGAGGTGCTGCACGAGGATGGAACTCCTTCCGACACCGCCTACCGGGTTAGCTGACGGATTCGGGCGGGAAGATCGCCCTACTGCGGGCCGTGGCTCGCGGATTCACCCCGGACGTACCTGGGTCCCCGGTTCGTAGATCACGATTGAGCGGGTCGGCGCGGCGTCGCCTCTTGCGATCGGTTACCGCACCGGACGGGACGACACTACTGGTCGGTTCAAGTGCTGCCAAGCCAGGTTCACCTGCGTAAACCTGGATCTGCGCGCGAATTTCTGCGCGTATTGCCACTGACGCGACTCGATGGGACAACCGGTTATGGTGGCGCCTACGGTCGACAACCGGACAGGCCGTCGACAATGGTTCCGCATTCGCGCGAACATTGCGCCCGACCGTTCCGACTGCCCGTTACGACGGCGGTGTGATCGGGCTCACGCCCCGGTCGGGGCATTTCCTCAGCCCACCCGCGCCGGGTGCCAGCGCGCCGCGGTCGCCGGCCGGGCCGCCACGGTTACTGCCGGCCGCACCGGCACCAGGATCGGCCGCAACCGGGCCGCCGTCGCGTACGCCTCCGCGGCGAGCGTGCGGGCCGCCTCGGCGGCCAGTTCCGCATCCCGCCAGGTGGACCGTTCGCGCTCGGCGGCGGCCCGGTGCTCGACCAACTTGCCGTCCCGCACAGCGCGGCTCAGCAGCACCTCCTGCTCGACCGGGTGCCGCCGGGGATCCCAGCCGTTGCGGTGCGCGAAGACGTCGGTGAGCTGACGCATCGACAGGTCGCCGCGCCAGTGCGCCGCCATCGCCGCGCGGTGCAGGTAACGCTCCCGGGCGGCGTACTCGCTCGGGGACTGCGGCGTACGCGGTGTGGGCAGCGAACCGGCGCCGGCGAACCGACGGGCGGCCCGGTCCGCCTCCTCGTACGCGGCCCAGGCCCGCTCAGCCGCCTCCTGCGCGGCCAGCCAGTCGGCGCGACGTCGTCGGGCGGTCTGCGCCGCGCCGGCCGCGGCGACGGCCACCTCCTCGGCGTACCGGCGCAGGTCTGCCGCCTCGACGGCGGCGAGCTCCCGAGTGGTGGGCGCAGGAGACTCCTCGACGCCCGGACGGTCCCGCTCGGGGCGGGCGACCAGCACGGTGAGCACGGTCAGGGCCAGCAGGAGCAGTGCCGACCAGATGGCGGCGGCCTGCGGAACCTCGGTCAGGAACTGGTAGAGGACGGTCTCCATGATCGGCACCTCGGAGGAAGGAACGCTGCGGTGGGGAGCCGCACAACCGACCCGGGCGGGACCACGTGGCGGGCCACGGGCCGGCGGGCGGGGATGCGGAGTTGAGTGATCGACAGGCGTGGCGGCGGGACGTCGTCCCGGTGGCTCAGCGCCGCGGCGGGGCCCGGGAGGCCCGCGTGGCCGGATCGGCGGTGCGCGGCGATCGCTGCGGACCGGCCTCGATCGCGGCGGCACCGGCCTGCGCCGGAACGGCGGCCTCGACGGCGGGTGCCGCCGCGTGCGCGTCGGGCGAGACCGGCGGGGCGGTGCGGTCGACGACGACCGGGGCCGCGAGGGCCACGGAGCTGGTGGGAACGACCCATCCGGAGGACGGAGAGCCCGAGGACGCCGCCGAGGCGGGCAGCGGGTCGGGCGAGGCGGCCGACGCCGGTGAGGCACCCGAGCCCAGGGCCAGAGCGGCGACCACGGCGAGGCTGGTCAGCATCCGCGTCGCCCAGCGCGCCACCCACCACAGCGGACAGGTGAGCGCGACGGGAAGCACGTCCCCACGCTACCGCCGGCACCGGCCCGGCGCATCGACGCCGGGCGTGTCGAATACCGCCGCGCCGCCGGATCCGACCAGCGTGGACGCTCGTCGCGGACGTCGGAGCGGCAGGCCGCTCAGCGGACGTCGGAGCGGCAGGCCGCTCAGCGGACGTCGGAGCGGCAGGCCGCTCAGCGGACGTCGGAGCGGCAGGCCGCTCAGCGGACGTCGGAGCGGCAGGCCGCTCAGCGGACGTCGGAGCGGCAG
>NZ_RCVI01000361.1:0-31004 GCF_003667455.1 Micromonospora sp. CV4
GGCCCAGGTGGGCCGCGGCGCGGCCGCCGATCACCTGCACCCCGCCGGCCAGCACCTGTGGCACGAATCGGCCGCGTGGAACGTGGCGGTGGGCGCCGGTTTCCTCTTCGTCGCGATACGCCGCAGCCCACCGGCCGGCCTGCTGCCGATGCTCAGCGCGTTCGTCGGCACGCTGCTGCTGCTCTCGGTCAACGACCTGGCCACCGGATCGGTGGGCGGGGCACGGCTGGTCAGCCACGGGTTCCTGGTGGTCGGCTACCTGATCACCGTGCTGCTGTCCCGGCCCGGTCTGCGCCCCGGTGGGCCCGCGCCGCAGCGGCAGCCGGCACCGTCGCGCTGGCGGTTCCGAGCCGACGAGGTCGACCGGCCGCTGCGCGTGGTCCGCTCCGAGCCCTACCCGGGTCAGGTCGCCGACCGCCACGCCGTCCCGGCGGCACGGGCCGCGGACCGGCGGGCCGCCTGAGTACCGGCTCCCTCAGGAAGCGGCCCGGCCGCCGGGGGTGATCGCCCGCGGAATGACCTGCTCGACGATGGTCAACAGCGTGGTGGTGAGCAGCAGGTGCACCTGGGCGCGGGTCAGCGCGCCCCGCTGGAGCCATTCCCGCGCGGTCGAGGTGGCCAGCCCGCCGTACGCCCGGACCATGCCGCGCAACTCCTCGCGGTGCTCCGCCTCGTCGGCCAGGCCGACGGCGACGAGCATCCGGTCCGCGGCGACCTCCTCGGCCTCGGCCAGCACCCGCTCCACGTCGGCGTCGCCGCCCATCCCCCGCGCGGTGACGGCGGCCAACCAGGAGGTGCTGTGCCGGGAGACCACGTCGAGGAACCAGGAGACGCTGGCGTCGACCCGGGTTCGCAGGTCCCCCTTGGGCAGCCGCTCCAGGGCCACCTCGGGGATGGTCACCATGACCCGGACGACCTCCAGGTAGAGGTCCTTCTTGGTGCCGAAGTAGTGGTTGACCAGGCCGCGCGCGACGCCGGCCTCCCGGGCGATGTCGGTGGTCGACACGTCCGGGTACGCACGCTCGCCGAACAGCCGGACCGCGCAGGCCAGGATCTGCCCCCGTCGGGCGTCCGGCTCCAACCGGCGTCGGCGCGGAGCCGTCTCGACACTCATCTGCCCGACCCTATCGGCAGCTCAGCCGTCAGCGACCGCCCTCACTTTGATCACTTGATGGAAACAGGTGCCAGAACCGCCCTCTCACCAGTTCGTTGTCGAGTGGTTCGTTGTCGAGTGGTCAATGGACACCACGGCGACGACGGACCACGTGCCGGCCCTTCGTGCGCAGCACGCTACCGGCGCCGCTTGATCGACTCGGCCTCCTTGAAGTCGTGGCATCCCTGCGCTGCGGACCGCCCGACGTCAATGAACCGGAGTCGATCGCCGACCGCTCCGGCGGCCTCCGGCTCTTGATCGAGACTTATTGACATGCCGTCAACAGGGCGCGAGGGTGGTGCACATGCCGACGCCCGCATCCGACGGTGCCCCCTCGCCCTGGCGTGAGCCGGAGCACGACGACCTGGCCGACCTGGCCCGCACCTTCTTCACCAAGGAGGTGCTGCCGCACACCGAACGCCTGCTGGCGCAGGGCCACCCCGACCGCGAGCACTACCGGCGCGCCGGTGAGCTGGGGCTGCTCGGCCTGTCCGTGCCGGAGGAGTACGGCGGCGGGGGCGGCGGCTTCACCCACGAGGCGGTTCTGCTGCACGAGCAGGCGTACACCGGGGAGAGCAGCCTCGGACTGGCCGTCCACAGCGGCATCGTCACCGGCTACCTGGCGGCGTACGGCAGCGAGGAGCAGAAGCGCCGCTGGCTGCCCGGCCTGTGCAGTGGTGACCTGATCGGCGCGATCGCGATGACCGAGCCGGACGGCGGCTCCGACCTCCAGGCGATGCGCACCCGCGCGGTCCGCGACGGCGACGACTACCTGGTCACCGGCGCGAAGACGTTCATCACCAACGGTGGCCTGGCCGACCTGATCATCGTGGCCGTGAAGACCGACCCCGAGCAGCGGGCGGCCGGCGTATCGCTGCTGGTCTGCGAGGTCGGCGGCGATCCGGAGGGCTTCCGCCGGGGTCGACTGCTGTCGAAGATCGGGTTGCACGCCAACGACACCGCCGAGCTGTTCTTCGACGAGTTCCGGGTGCCGGCGGCCAACCTGCTCGGCGGCGCCGAAGGGCTGGGCTTCATCCAGCTCATGCAGCAGCTTCCGCAGGAACGACTGGTGATCGGCGTCGGCGCGGTCGCCGCGATGGAACGCGCCGTCGAGCTGACCGTCGCGTACACGAAGGAGCGGGCCGCCTTCGGCAAGCCGCTGATGGGCCACCAGAACACCCGGATGGTGCTCGCCGAGTGCGCCACCCGCACCCGGGTCAGCCGGGTCTTCCTGGACGACTGCATCGTCCGGCACACCCGCGGCGACCTGGACGTGGCCACCGCCGCGATGGCGAAGTACTGGCTGACCGACGGGCAGTGCGAGGTCATCGACCGGTGCCTGCAGCTCTTCGGCGGCTACGGCTACACCACCGAGTACCCGATCGCCCGGATGTACGCCGACGCCCGCGTCCAGAAGATCTACGGCGGCACCAACGAGATCATGAAGGAGCTGATCGCCCGTGCCCTCTGAGGCGTACGTCTATGACGCGGTCCGCACCCCGCGCGGACGCGGCCGGGACACCGGCGCGCTGCACGGGGTCAAGCCGATCTCCCTGGTGGTCGGCCTGATCGACGCGCTGCGCGAGCGCAACCCCGGCCTGGACGTCGACCGGCTGGAAGACCTGCTGCTCGGGATCGTCACCCCGGTCGGCGAACAGGGCGGCGACCTGGCGCGGGCCGCCGCGCTGCTCGCCGGGCTGCCCGACCAGGTGGGCGGGGTGCAGCTCAACCGGTTCTGCGCCTCCGGGCTGGAGGCGGTCAACGCGGCCGCCGCACGGATCCGCTCCGGCTGGGAGCACCTGCTGCTCGCCGGCGGGGTCGAGTCGATGTCCCGGGTACCGATGGGCTCCGACGGCGCGGCCTGGGCAACCGACCCGCAGACCGCGCTGGCCACGTCGTTCGTGCCGCAGGGCGTCAGCGCCGACCTGATCGCGACCCTGGAGGGGTTCACCCGCGACGACGTGGACGGCTACGCGCTGCGCTCGCAGGAGCGGGCCGCCAAGGCATGGGCCGGCGGGCACTTCGCCCGCTCGGTGGTGCCGGTCCGCGACGGCAACGGGCTGGACATCCTCACCATCGACGAGCACCCCCGCCCCGAGACCACCCGGGAGGCTCTGGCCCGGCTCACCCCGTCCTTCGCCATGATGGGCGAGGCGGCCGGCTTCGACGCGGTCGCTTTGCAGAAGTTCCACTGGCTGGAGGCGATCGACCACGTCCACCACGCCGGCAACTCGTCCGGCATCGTGGACGGCGCGGCGCTGGTGCTGATCGGCTCCGAGCAGGTCGGCCGGGACCTGGGCCTCACCCCGCGCGCCCGGATCGTCGGCGCGGCGGTCACCGGCGCCGACCCGACGCTGATGCTGACCGGCCCGATCCCGGCCACCCACAAGGCGCTCGCCGTCGCCGGACTGACCCTCGCCGACATCGACCTGTTCGAGATCAACGAGGCGTTCGCCGCGGTGGTGCTCAAGTACGTCCGCGACCTGGGCCTGGACCGGGACCGGGTGAACGTCAACGGGGGCGCGATCGCCCTCGGCCACCCGCTCGGCGCGACCGGTGCGATGCTGCTCGGCACCGCGTTGGACGAGTTGGAGCGCCGTGACCTGCGCCGCGCCGTGGTGACCCTCTGCATCGGCGGCGGCATGGGCGTCGCCACCGTTCTCGAGCGCTGCTGACCCGGAGGATGACCATGACCGACACCATCCGGTACGACCGCGGCGCCGACGGCATCGTCACGCTCACCCTGGACGACCCCGACCAGTCCGCCAACACGATGAACCGGGCGTACGCCGCGTCGATGAGCTCGGTGCTGGACCGGCTGGAGGCCGAGCGCGACGAGCTGACCGGTGTCATCGTGACCAGCGCGAAGTCCACCTTCTTCGCCGGCGGTGACCTGCCGGAGATGGTCCGGGCGACGCGTGCCGACGCACCCGCGCTGGCCGAACTGCTCGGCACCATCAAGCGGGACCTGCGCCGGCTGGAGACGCTGGGCCGGCCGGTCGTGGCGGCCGTCAACGGTTCGGCGCTCGGCGGCGGCCTGGAGATCGCGCTCGCCTGCCACCACCGGGTCGCCCTGGACGCGCCCGGCAGCCGGCTCGGGCTGCCCGAGGTGACCCTCGGCCTGCTGCCCGGCGCCGGCGGTGTCACCCGGACGGTGCGGATGCTCGGCCTGGCCGGGGCGCTGACCACGGTGCTGCTCACCGGCCGGCGGATGCGCCCGGCCGACGCCCTGGACGCCGGGCTCGTCGACGAGGTGGTGGCCACCCCGACGGAGCTGCTGGACCGGGCCCGGGCCTGGATCGCCGCCAATCCCCACCCGGCGCAGCCGTGGGACCGTCCGGACTACCGGATGCCCGGCGGCACCCCGGCCAGCCGGTCGCTGGCCGCGCAACTGCCGGCCTTCCCGGCGACCCTGCGCAAGCAGCTCAAGGGCGCCCGGCTGCCGGCGCCGGAGGCGATCCTGGCCACCGCCGTCGAGGGTGCCCAGGTCGACCTGGAGACCGCGTTCACCGTGGAGACCCGGCACCTGATCGGCCTGCTCACCGGGCAGATCGCCAAGAACATGATCGGCGCGTTCTTCTTCGACCTGAAGGCCGTCAACGGCGGCGCGGCCCGACCCACCGGAGTGGACGTCGCGCCGGTGCGACGGATCGCGGTGCTCGGCGCCGGAATGATGGGCGCCGGCATCGCGTACGCCTGCGCCAGCGCCGGCCTGGACGTGGTGGTGAAGGACGTCTCGCCGGAGGCCGCGGGCCGGGCCCGGGCGCACGCCGAACGGCTGCTGGCGCGGAGGGTCCGCAAGGGTCGCGCCACGGAGGTGGACGCCCGAGCCGTGCTGGACCGGATCACCACCACCGACCGGGTGGACGCGCTGGCCGGTTGCGACGCGGTGATCGAGGCGGTCTTCGAGGACCCGGCGCTGAAACGCTCGGTCTTCGCCGAGGTGCTGCCGGTGCTGGCGCCGGACGCCCTGCTCGCGTCCAACACCTCCACGCTGCCGATCACCGGGCTGGCCGCCGGGGTGGACCGCCCGGCCGACTTCATCGGCATGCACTTCTTCTCACCCGTGGACCGGATGCCGCTGCTGGAGATCGTGGTCGGCGAGCGTACCGGCGACGCCGCGCTGGCCCGGGCGTTCGACCTGGGCCGGCGGATCGGCAAGACCCCGATCGTGGTCAACGACGGCCGGGGCTTCTTCACCAGCCGGGTCATCGGCCGGTTCATCGACGAGGCGGTCGGCATGGTCGCCGAGGGGGTGCCGGCCGCCTCGGTGGAGCAGGCCGCCCTCCAGGCCGGCTACCCGACCGGGCCGCTGGCGCTGGCCGACGAGGTGAGCCTCACCCTGATCCAACGGATCCGTCGACAGTTCGAGGCGGCCGGCGAAGACTTCCTGCCGCTGCCCGCGCACCGGCTCGTGGACGAGCTGGTGGACGCGTACGACCGGCCCGGGCGCGCCGCCGGGCGCGGCTTCTACGGGTACGCCGACGGCGCCCGGGGTCGGTTGTGGACCGGCCTCGCGGACCTGGCCACCGAGGCGGGGCGGGCGGTGCCGTTCACCGACCTTCAGGAGCGGATGCTCTTCGCCGAGGCGCTGGACGCGCTGCGCTGCCTGGACGAGGGGGTGCTGCGAACCGAGACCGACGCCAACATCGGCTCGATCTTCGGCATCGGCTTCCCGGCCTGGACGGGCGGGGTGATCCGCTACGTCCGGCAGTACGCGGGCGGCCCGGCCAGCTTCGCGGCCCGGTCGACGGAGTTGGCCGCCCGCTACGGCGACCGGTTCACGCCCCCCGCCGACCTCGTCGACCGGCTCACCACCCACCCGACCGAGGCGGTGAGCGCCGCGTGACGGCCACCGGTGGTACGGCGGACGGGCCGGCGCGCGGCGGTCCGCTGGCCGGGGTACGGGTGGTCGAGTTGGCCAGCCTCGCTCCGGCGCCGTTCGGCTGCATGGTGCTCGCCGACCTCGGCGCGGACGTGGTGCGGGTGGACCGGCCCGGCGGTCCGGCCGCGGGGAGGTTGGCCGCGCCGACGGGCGGGCCGTTGCAACGCGGCCGGCGGGTCACCGCGCTCGACCTGAAGTCCCCGGCCGGGGCGGCGGACCTGCTGCGCCTGGTGGAGCGGGCGGACGTGCTGGTCGAGGCGTACCGGCCCGGGGTGGCCGAGCGGCTGGGCTTCGGCCCGGAGGTCTGCCGGGCCCGCAACCCCCGGCTCGTGTACGCGCGGATGACCGGCTGGGGCCAGGACGGCCCGCTGGCGCCTCGGGCCGGGCACGACATCGACTACATCGCGGTGGCCGGGGCGCTGGAGCCGCTGGGTCGGGCCGGCGAGCGTCCGTACGCCCCGATGAACCTGCTCGGTGACTTCGGCGGGGGCGGCATGCTGCTCGCCGTGGGCGTGCTGGCCGCGCTGCTGGAACGGGAACGCTCCGGCGTCGGCCAGGTCGTCGACGCGGCCATGGTGGACGGTTCGGCCCTGCTCACCGCGTTCCTGCACGGGTTGCTCGAAACCGGCCTGTGGGCCGCGCCGCGTGGGCGCAACATGTTCGACGGCGGGGCGCCGTTCTACGACACGTACCGCACCGCCGACGGCGGCTTCATGGCCGTCGGCGCGATGGAACCGGCCTTCTACGCCGAACTGCTGAGCGGCCTCGGCCTCGCCGACGAGCCGGACCTGCCCGCCCAGTACGACCCGAGCGGCTGGGACGAGCTGCGCCGGCGGTTCACCGAGCGGTTCGCCGAGCGGAGCCGGGACGAGTGGACGACGGTCTTCGCCGACCTGGACGCGTGCGTCGCGCCGGTGCTCGCCCCCCGCGAGGCGCACCGGCATCCGCACAACGCCGCACGGGGCACCTTCGTCGAGGTGGGCGGCGAGATCCAGCCGGCCCCGGCACCCCGCTTCGACCGGACGCCGACCGGCCGGCCAGCTCCGGCGCCGGACCCGGAGCACGACGTCCTACCGGTCGACACGATCCTCGCCGACTGGCGGTGACCCGCGGCGGGCCGGGCCCCGGCCCTGCCCGTCACCTGCCGACCGGGGATACGCTGCCCCGATGGCAGCGTGCCCCGAGCTGACCTGGCCGCGCCCCCGGTGGGGACGCGGTCGGAGTCTCTCCGGGGCAACCCCGGGGGCGTCACATCCACCTGGGCACCACACCACAGGTGCGTCGGCACGCTCCGCGAGCCTGTGCACCCGTACGACCGGGATTCGTCGGGGCACGCTGTCATCCACCGTGGGCCGGCCGTGACGACGGTCCGCTCGCTGGCCGTCGCGCTCGCCGACGCGTTCCTCGCCGCCGACCGGTGGCAGCGCGGGGACCTGGTCGCGTCCGGCGGGCGGGTGCTGGGGGTACGCCGCCGGTGGCTGTGGCCGGTGGCGGACGCCGCGCTCGCCGCGTACCCCCGGGCCCCGCGCGACCGGCCCCGGGAGCTGGCCGCCCTCCTCGCGAGCCTGGCGCTGCTGGCCGAGGTGGTCGGCGCGGCGCGGCAACGCGGCCAGACCGTCGCGGTCCGCGCCCGGCCGGTGACGCCGGCCCGCACGGTCCGCCGGCCCTGGTCGACCCCGGTCCTGGACAACCTGGCCGACCTGGCCCGAATGCTCGACCTGACCCCGGAGCAGCTCGACTGGTACGCCGACCGGAGGGCCATGAACCGCCGCGCCGGCGATCACCGGCTGCACCACTATCGGTACCGCTGGACCGCCGCCGGCCGGTTGATCGAGGCGCCGAAGCCACGGCTGCGCGCACTGCACCGGCGGCTGCTCGCCGAGGTGCTGGGTCCGCTGCCGGTGCACCCGGCCGCGCACGGGTTCGTGCCGGGTCGGTCGGCGCACACCTTCGCCGCCGCGCACGCCGGGCGAGCGGTGGTGGTCCGGATCGACCTGACCGCGTTCTTCGGCAGCGTGCCGGCGCGCCGGGTGTACGGGCTGTTCCGCACCGCGGGCTACCCGGAGCCGGTCGCGCATGCGCTCACGGCGATCTGCACCACCCGGACCCCGGCGGCGGTGCTTCGTGCCGCGCCGGCCGACCTGCCCGACCGGGTCTGGCGGCTGGCCGTGCTGCGCGGCGGGCACCTGCCGCAGGGCGCGCCCACCTCGCCTGCGCTGGCCAACCTCTGCGCGTTCCGGCTCGACCGCCGGTTGACCGGGCTGGCCGCCGCGTTCGACGTCGACTACCAGCGGTACGCCGATGACCTCGCCTTCTCCGGCGAACTGCCGCCCCGGCGGGTCGCCGACCTGCTCGCCGCGGTGACCGAGGTGGTTCGGGACGAGGGTTTCCGCGTACACGCGCGTAAGACCCGGGTGCGTGGCCGGGCCGACCGGCAGCTCCTTGCCGGGCTGGTGGTCAATGAACGGCCGGCGGCGCCCCGCGTCGAGTACGACCGGCTGCGCGCGATCCTGCACAATGCCGCCCGCACCGGGCTGGCCGCCCAGAACCACGCCGGCCACCCGGCCTTCGCCGAGCACCTGGCGGGCCGGGTCGCGTGGGTCGGCCACGCCCATCCCGGCCGAGCCGCGAAACTGGCGGCGCTCCTCGCCGCCGCTCTGGCCTCCCCACAAACCTGACCGGCAGGTCGCCTACGACGATCCGCAGGTCATCGACCGTTAGCACGATCCACAGAGGACTTCGGGCCGCGAGGACAGGTGCCGCGTTGCTACTGTCGCTCACCGGGGAAGAGAACTGCGAGTCGTAGGGGGACGAGCATGGCGAGCGGAATCGACCCGTCCGGCCTGAGTCGCTCGCTCGAAGAGGCGATGCGACTGCTGAGCCAGGCCACGGGTTCCACCACGGCACAGCCGGACGGTGTCGGAGAGCCGGCCGCACCGTCGGCCGAGCAGATGGTGGGGCGGGGCACCGGCGCCGACGGTCTCGTCGAGGCGGAGGTGTCCGCGTTCGGCGGCCTGGAGACTCTGGTGATCGACCCGAGCCTGTCCCGGGCGGGCACCAGCGCGATCGCCGGGTACGTCCTGGAGGCGGTCAAGGCGGCGCAGGCCGACGAGCGCGCCCGGCGCGCCGAGCTGACCGCTGCCGTCGGCGCCGACAGCGCGGCCCTGACCCGTCAGCTCGAACGCGTCTCGGAGGACGCGTTCCGCGGGTTCGAGCAGATGATCGGTGACCTGGACGCGGTCACCCGGCGGATGGATCGACGCTGAGCCCATGTCCGACGGGATCCAGGTCGACGTCGACGCCCTCCATGCGGCGGCGGGATCGCTCGCAGCCACCGGTCAGCAGCTCGGCGCGGAGATCGCCAGCCTCGAATCGACGGTGAACGGCGCGGGTAATCCGTGGGGCGCCGACGAGGCGGGCTCGCTCTTCGGTGCCGTGTACGTCGAGGTTCTGACCCACGCGCTCGACGTGTACCGGTCGATGGCCGACCAGCTGCTGGAGACTGCCGCGAACCTCGACCTCGGTGCCGACGCGCACGAGGCGACCGAAACCGCCAACGCGGAACTCTTCACGAGGATGGAGCTGCCCGGTGGGTATGCAGCTACCTCCTGAACTCGTCGAGGCGCTGGGCTGGGTGGGCTTCACCTGGCCGACCGCCGATGAGGAGTTGCTGTTCGAGGCGTCGCAGCTGTGGTTCGCGTTCGCCGGCCGGCTGCGCACGACGCTCGCGGAGGCGGAGTCCGGGGCGGCGAAGGTCGGGGCGACCAACAGCGGGGACGACGTCCGCGCGTTCGAGCAGGCTTGGCGGGACGAGGAGGGTGCGCCCCGCCGGATGGAGGACGGCGCGCAGGCGGCCGAGCTGATCGGCATGGCGTTGCTGGTGATGGCCATCATCACCCTGACGCAGAAGATCCTGGTCATCGTCCAACTGACGATCCTCGTGGTGCAGGTGGCGATCGCGCTGGCGGCGGCGGCCCCCACGCTCGGCGCCTCGCTGGCCCAGATCCCCGTGTCGATCGGCCTGGCGCGGATGGCGATCCAACGGATCATCAAGGAGGTCGTCGAGCGGGTCGTCAAGGAGATCATTCCGCGGCTGCTGAAGCGGGCGAAGACGCTGCTGCGCCGATTCACTCGCAAGGGCCCGCGACGGGGTGGCCCGGGACGACCCGGCGTGCCCGGCCCGCACACCACGCCCCGCTACGACAATCTGAAGCCGATGCTCAAAAAGTACGAAAACGAGCACCTGCCGGGTGGGCACTTCCCGACGGCGGTGCGCCGGCTCAGCCCGGAGGAGCTCGAACAGCACCGGGTGTTCTTCGACGGCAACGGCGTCCTGCGCAGCGCGAGGAACGGCGAGCCGTTCGACACGTCGAGCGCGCAGACCGTGTTCAGCGGCAACGGCCAGGCGATCTTCGTGATGGACCGGAACGGAAACCTGTACGCGTCGAACTACCAGAAGGTGGGCGACTTCCACCACTCGACGCTGGGTAACGGGCAGCCGGTCGCGGCGGCGGGTGAGCTGGTCGTCAAGGACGGTATGGTCCAGCACGCGACGGCGCGCAGTGGTCATTACCAGCCCGAGGTGAGCCACATGGCCAACCTCGACGCCGAATTCAAGCGCAACGGCCTCAATGGCGTCCCGATCATGGGCTGGGACGGCAGACAGATCTTCTAGGGGGAGATTAGAAGCATGGGTACGGACAGCTGGAAGGGCCACGTCAACGGGATCCTCTACGGGGTCCAGTTCGACCAGGCGCTCGACGACACGGTGGTGTCCCGGGTCGCCGACGGCGTGGTCGGCGGGCTCTACCCGGGTGACCGGGCCGAGACGCTGGACGCGCTCGACCAGGCGCTGCGCTACTCGGGCCCCCTCAACGACCAGGCCGAGACGCACCACAGCGAGGAGAGCATCCGCGCGTTCCTGGGTCGACTCTCCACCGCTCTCTCCTCACGCAACTAGCCCCCTCCCGCTCCTCCCGTCGTCGATCAAGAGGTTTCCGTCAGGGAGCGGCCCTTTCGTGACGCGAACCTCTTGATCACCCGCGATGGTCTCGGCGGGTGGAGGCGGGAGGGCCGGTGGTACCAGGTGGCGAAGAGAGCCACGGCGAGCAGCAGTTCGGCGACGTCACCGCCGTAGTACATGAGTTGGGCAGCGGAACGGAACGCCGCCGGATCCGGATCAGTGACGCCGGGCGGCAGGGTGTCGGCGTGCGCGTAGAGGTACTTGGCGAGCACCGAGTGCCCGGCCGCCGCGCCGAGCAGCGCGCCGATCCGAACGGCCAGCCCGGGGCGGCGCGGCGCCGGGTCCGGGCCGGCCAGCGCCCAGGCGAACAGGTAACCGGCGGCCAGGTAGTGCAGGTGCAGGGCGTGGTGCAGGGTGGGCTGGCGCTCCGCCGCCGCGTACAGCGGGGTGAGCAGCACCAGGGCCAGCCCACCCGTGGTGAGCAGCGCGGCGGTGACCGGGTGGGCCAACAGGTGCACCGGGCGGGCGCGCAGCAGCCGGCCGACGAACCGGCGGGTGGGCGTGGACGAGATCCGCAGCAGCAGGGTCACCGGAGCGCCGAGCACCAGCCCGAGCGGCGCCACCATGCCGAGCAGGAGGTGCTGCGCCATGTGCCCGCGCGGGTCGTCGGACGGTTGGCCCAGCGGCCCCACGGCGACCGCCAGCAGCGCGCATCCGGCCAGCCAGGCGGCGGTGCGCCGATGGTCCCAGCCCCGGGTGTCCCGCGCGGCGGCCAGCAGGTAGCCACCGGCCAGCAGACCGACCGCCGCGAGTGGGAACCAGCCCGGACCATCCGCCGCCGCGTGCCCCCCGTGCGCGAGCGCCGGCGACGCGAACCAGGCCGGGCCGAGCGGCGTCGTCACCGGGACCCGTCGCGCGGCGGGCGGGAACGGGCCCGCCAGACCAGGGCGGCGCCCGCGAGCAGCAGTACGGCGCCGCCGACGTTCCACACCACGTCGTACGGGACCAGGTGCACGCCGTAGCGGATCTGGTGCAGCCGGAGCACCTTGTGGTCGACCAGCCCGTCGAAGAGCTGGAAGCCCCCGGCGCCGAGCAGGAACCCGCCCCAGGCGAACCGGGCCGCCAGGGCGCCGCGCCGGCGCAGGTCGGCGAACCAGAAGAACCCGCCGACCAGGGCCAGCAGCTCGGCGGCGTGCAGCAGCCCGTCGGAGAGCAGGCCCACCGACGGGGTGGACCGGTCGTAGAAGTGGTGCCAGGCCAGCAGCTGGTGAAAGACGATCTCGTCCACCGCGGCCATCACCGCGATCCCGATCAGGACGCCGGCGAGGGCGGACGAACGGTTGTCCGGCACGTCGGCGGCGCGCGCGTCCGGCAGGGAGGAACCGGTCATCGCACACCTCGCATCGCCTCGGGTCAGCCCCGAACTACCCGGAACGGGACGGACCATGCCGGCACGCCGTCCGGGACGGCCGATCGGCAACATCCCCGTTCCGAGCCGCCGGCACGACTACCGGCATGATCATGGAGTTGGGGCGGCCGGAGCCGCTCCGGCAGCGGAACCCGCAGGAGGAGGTGCACGTGCCGGACCCGGACGAACTCGTCGCCGATGCGCTCGCGGCGGTGCGCGGCACCGACGTACGGCAGGCCGAACGGCAGCTGGACCGGCTGATGGTCGGCAGCGGCGCGGCGGATGGCGCGGCGGCGGTGGACGCGGCGCTGCTGCGCCGGCTGGTCCGTGGTGTGGCGCGGCTCTGGCCACGCGGCTGGCAGCCGGCCGATTTGGACCGGCTCACCACCCGACGACTCGGCGCCCGCCCGGCCCGGCTGGTCCGGGACGCGATGGCCGCCCAGCGGCGCGAGCAGGCCGGGCCGGTCCCGGCCTGGTGGGACGAGCAGTTACGCGAGCTGGCCGCCGAGGTGTGGTGGGACGACGACCGGAACGTGCTGGCCGGTTGGTCCGTTCGGGAAGGGCTGGACCGGGTCGACGCCCTGCGCGCGGCGGTGGACACCCTCGTCCTGGTGGAGAGCCTGCCGCCGATCGCGGTGCTGCGCCCGCCACCCGGCACGACCGGTGCGGCGGCCGCCAGCCGGCCGGGCGGCGCGGCCCGTAGCGGGTCCGGGATGCTCGACCGGGTAAGGGCGCTGCTGGCCAAGGCCGAGTCGACCACCTTCCCGGCCGAGGCGGAGGCGTTGACCGCCAAGGCGCAGGAGCTGATCGCCCGACACAGCATCGACGAGGCACTGGTGGCCGCCGGGGCCGACCGTGGCGACCTGCCCGGCGGGGTACGGCTCGGCACCGACGCCCCGTACGCGGGGGCGAAGGCGCTGCTGGTGCAGGAGGTCGCGGCGGCGAACCGCTGTGAGGCGGTCTGGTCCGACGATCTCGGCTTCGCCACCGTGCTGGGCTGGCCGGCCGACCTCGTGGCGGTGGAGCTGCTCTACACCTCGCTGCTGGTCCAGGCCACCGCCGCGATGCTGCGCGGGCGGGCCGAGCGGCGGCCGGGGTCGGGGCGGCGGACGAAGGTGTGGGACGAGTCCTTCCTCAACGCGTTCGCGCTGCGGATCGGTGAGCGGCTGCGCGCGACCACCGAGGCGGCGGACCGGGCGGCGGCCGAGACGGCCGGCCCGGAGCGGCTGCTTCCGGTCCTCGCCGCGCGTGGCGAGGCGGTCCGGGAGCGGCTGGACACCCTCTTCCCCGGCGTCACCCGGCACCGGCTCAGCGTCCGCGACGCCGAGGGCTGGTCCTCGGGCACCTCCGCGGCCGACCGCGCGTCGCTGGACGTCGGCGGCGGGCCACCGCCTCGACAGGTGCCGGGACGGCCCGACCCGCGCTGAACCGGTCGACGTGGGACCGCCACCGCTGAACCGGGCGGCGTGGGACCGCCACCGTCGAAAAGATTCTGCGATGTTCTTCGGTAGCCGGTAGGGAACGGAGCTTCGGCTCCGACCCTCCGGTGAGACCGCGCCCCGACCGGGGCGCGACCAGGACCCGAGGAGCGTCGCCGTGAAGTACATGCTGCTGATCTGGAACCGGCCCGGCTTCACCGAGGAGCTGACCGAGCGGGAGCGTACCGCCCTGTTCGGCGAGGTCGACGAGATCATGAAGGAGCTGACCGAGTCCGGCGAGCTGATCGGTGGGCAGGCACTGGCCGACCCGTCGCAGACCCGGACGATCCGGCTCGCCGGCGGCCACCCGGAGGTCATCGACGGGCCGTTCATGGAGAGCAAGGAGCAGTTCGCCGGCTATCTGGCCGTCGACTGTGACAGCCCGCAACGGGCCGCCGAGATCGCCGCCCGCTGGCCGGACGTGCGTTTCGGCGGCGCGATGGAGGTCCGCCCGATCATGGACGAGGCCGGGACGGAGATGTGACCGAGGACCGGACGGTCGAGGACCTGCTGCGCACGCTCGCGCCGCAGGTCCTCGGCCTGCTGGTCCGCCGGCACGGCCAGTTCGACCGGTGCGAGGACGCGGTGCAGGAGGCGCTGCTCGCCGCCGCGACGCAGTGGCCCGGGCAGGGCGTGCCGGACAACCCTCGCGCCTGGCTGCTCACCGTGGCCAGCCGCCGGCTCACGGACGAGTGGCGCAGCGAGCGCGCCCGCCGGGACCGCGAGGTGGCGGTGGCGCTGCGCGAGCCGGCGTACGCCGGGGTGGCGCCGGCGGCCGACGCGGAGCCGGCGGTGGCGGACGCCGACGACACCCTGACCCTGCTCTTCCTCTGCTGCCATCCGGCGCTGGCGCCCTCGGCGCAGGTGGCGCTCACCCTGCGCGCCGTCGGCGGGCTCAGCACCGCGCAGATCGCCCGGGCGCACCTGGTGCCGGAAGCGACGATGAGCCAACGGATCCGCCGGGCCAAACAGCGGGTCGAGGCGGCCGGCGCGCGGTTCAGCATGCCCGCACCGGAGGAGCGCGACGAGCGGCTGGGGACGGTGCTCCGGGTGCTCTACCTGATCTTCAACGAGGGGTACACGGCGTCCAGCGGGCCGGACCTGCACCGGGTGGAGCTGACCGGCGAGGCGATCCGGCTGGCCCGCGTCCTGCACGGGTTGCTGCCCGACAACGGCGAGGTGGCCGGGCTGCTGGCGCTGATGCTGCTCACCGACGCGCACCGGGCCGCCCGGGTCGGCCCGGACGCCGAGCTGGTGCCGCTGACCGAGCAGGACCGGTCCCGGTGGGACAGGACGGCCATCGCGGCCGGCATCGCGCTGATCACCGAGGCGTTGACCTGGTCACCGCCCGGCCCGTACCAGCTCCAGGCGGCGATCGCCGCGGTGCACGCCGAGGCCCCGACGGCCGCGACCACCGACTGGCGGCAGATCGCGGCGCTATACCGGCTGCTCGCCCGGATCGCGCCGAACCCGATGGTCACCCTCAACCAGGCGGTGGCCGTGGCCATGGTGGACGGGCCCCAGGCCGGGCTCGCCCTGCTCACCGCGCTGGACGACGATGAGCGCACCGCCGGGCACCACCGGCTCGCCGCCGTCCGGGCCCACCTGTTGGAGCTCGCCGGGCAGCCCGCGGCGGCGCGGGACGCGTACCTGGCGGCGGCGCGGGGCACCACCAGCCTGCCCGAGCAGCGTTACCTGGAGCTGCGAGCGGCCCGACTGGCCACCCAGCGATGAGTTCGGACGGCCGCGGGAGTCGTCCTGGCATGGGAACGGTGAGCAGTCAACTGTCGATCTCGCTGGACGGGTACGTGGCCGGGCCGGACCAGAGCCGCCAGGATCCGCTGGGCCGTGGCGGGCTGCGGTTGCACGAGTGGTTCTTCGGCCTGGACAGCTGGCGGGCGCAGCACGGGCTGACCGGCGGCGAGCGGGGCGTCGACGCCGACCTGGTCGACGAGCTGACCCGCGACGTCGGGGCGTACGTGCTGGGCCGGCGGATGTTCGGCGGCGGGGACGGCGACTGGGACGAGAGCTGGCAGGGCTGGTGGGGCGACGATCCGCCGTTCCACACCCCGGTCTTCGTGCTCACCCACCATCCCCGAGCACCGCTGGTGATGCGGGGCGGCACTGAGTTCCGGTTCGTCACCGACGGGATCGAATCGGCGCTGCGGCAGGCCCGGGAGGCGGCGGGTGACCGTCAGGTGTCGATCGGCGGCGGCGCGAGCACGGTCCGGCAGTACCTGGCCGCCGGGCTGATCGACACGCTGCACCTGCACCTGGTGCCGATCTTCCTCGGGGCCGGTGAACGGCTCTTCGACGGGATCGCGCCACGGTTGGAGCAGGTGGCGGTGGTGGCCGGGCCGACCGTGGCGCACCTGCGCTACCGCGTCCTGCGCTGACCGGGGCGTCGGTCCCGGTCGCCGCGCGGCGACCGGGACCGACACTCGGCCGGACGTCCGGCCGGTCAGACCGGCGGGCGCGTCACGACGACGGCTCGACGGCCGGGCAGGTGGTTCCGGGCCGGGGCGGCACCACGCTGTTCAGGTAGCGGTCGACGGCACCGCCCACGCACGGGCTGGTGGTGTAGCTGCCGTGCCCCCATCCCTCGTACGTGAGCAGCACGCCGTGGTCGCCCAACTGCCGGGCCACGTTGGTGGCCCAGTTGTAGCCGCTGGCCGGGTCGTGCCGGGTGGCGGCGAGCAGCAGCGGCACGTCGGTGCGGACCCGCAGGCGGTGCTGCGGGTTGGCGACCGGCGTCGGGGTGCCCAGGCAGGTGACGAGGGCGAACAGGGCTGGCGGGTAGCGCAGGTCGGGTGCGAGGCGGCCCACTCGGCGCAGGTGTTCGGCGTACTCCCGGTAGTCGCGGACGGGCAGGCTCCAGTCCTGGCAGAAGACCGCGAACGGGTACGGCGCCACGGTGGCCGCCGTCGAGCCCGCGGCCGGTCGGGCGGCGATCGACCCGGTGGCGGCGTCCATTTTCGCCATCCAGTCGGCCAGCCCCGGCCATCGCTGCGTCTCGTAGAGCTTCTTGTGGGCGAGCCGGCTCAGCTCGAACGGGGTCAGCACGACACCGGGTCGGTCCGGGTCGGTCAGCCCGCCTTGCTCGGCCCGGGTGTGCAGCCCGGTCCAGACCGCACGGACGTCCCACCCGCGCAGAGCGCAGCCGATGGACCGGGCACACCAGGCGACGAACTCGTCGAACGAGTCCTCCGCGGTGACGGCCTGGGTGTCCAGGAAGGCTCTGGTGCCGAGGCTGTGGTCGACCGTCGACTCCAGCACCATGGCGCGGACCCGGTGCGGGAACAGCTCGGCGTACCGGGTGCCGAGCAGGGTGCCGTACGAGCTGCCGTGGAAGGTGAGCTGCCGCTCGCCGAGCGCGGCGCGGACCGCGTCGAGGTCGCGGGCGGCGCTGGTGGTGTCCACGTGGTCGTAGAGGGGCCCGGTGCGGACCCGGCAGTCGGCCCGCAGCAGCGCGTTGCCGGCCAGCGTGGCGTCGAACTGCGCCTGGTCCGCAATCAGTTGCGGTTGCCGGGCGAGCAGGTCGGTCGAGCAGACCACCGGGTGACTACGGCCGGTTCCGCGCGGGTCGAAGCTGACGATGTCGAAGCGGCGACGCAGCTCGGCGCTGAACCGGGAGCTGCCGGTCACCACCCGGTCGACCCCGCTGTCGCCCGGCCCGCCGGGGCCGAACACCAGCGTTCCGGTCCGGGCGGAGGGGTCGGTGGCCGTCCGCCGGGCCAGCGCCAGGTCGAAACGCTCGCCTCGGGGCCGTCGCCAGTCGATCGGCAACGACAGCGTGCCGCACTCGGCGGTGGCGTCCGTGGCGCAGGGCTGCCAGTCGATGGTCGGGGCCGGTTGTGGCCGGGCGGCGGCCGGGCTGGCCGGGGCCAGGCCGGTGGCCGTGAGGGCCAGGGCGACCGCCCAGCCGACGGCGGATTTGCGTACGCGCAGCATGGAGTGCTGTCCTCTCCTCGAAGGAGCGTCACGGGTGAAACTCGCCCGTCGGGCGAGGTGGGGCTGCTTCCACCCGGGCCGTCGAGTAGCCGCTCGACGGCCCGGGGCCTTTCGTAGGGGTCAGTCGACCTCGCGCAGGACGCGTTCCAGCGCGCCCATCCGGGTCTCCATCCCGCCCAGCCGGCCGTCCAACGCCGCGAGCAGTCGGGCGTTCTCGGCCTGGGCCTGAGCGGCTGTCTCGGCGAGCCGGCGGTAGTCGTGCGCGCGGTCCGATTCGAGCCGGGCCCGCCGGGTCTTGGCGAGCTGCACGATGGTCACCGTGAACACGCTGATCAGCAGGGCGAAGATGCCGATCGCGCCGACCACCTCGGTCCAGTCGTGCTCGCTCATCGCTCCGCTCCCGGCTGCTCGGCCGAGTCGGGCACGGTCAGCGTCTCGACCGCCGCCGCGATGATCTCGGGGGTCAGTGTGAGCACGAAGGGCTCCACCTCGTAGTAGTTCATGGCCTTTCCGTCCTCCGACAACTCCAGGCGTGCGGTGACCAGCCCGGCCGCCGCCAGCTTCCGTAGGTGGACCTGCAACAGCGCCCGGCTGATGCCCAGTTGGCGGGCCAGCCGGCTGACGTAGGCGCGCTCGCGGGCCAGCGCGGCGACGACCCGCAGCCGGTGCGGGTTGGCCAGGGTCGCCAGCATCCGGACCAGGTCGTCACCGGTTGGCGGCGAAGCGGCACTCATAACCAGCCCTTGCACATGCCAACAGAAGTTAGCAGGTGTCGCCGCGCGGCGGTCGGAAGCGGAGACGGAATCAGGGGGATCTCAGGGTCACCGGAGCGGTCGGACAGACAGAACGCCGGGCCGGTGAGGTCACCGGCCCGGCGTGCGGGGTACGTCGAACGTCAGCTCTTGAAAGCGTCCTTGATCTTCTCGCCCGCCTGCTTGAGCTTGGCCCCGGCCTGGTCGTTGCGACCCTCGGCCTCGAGCTGCTCGTTGTCGGTGGCCCGACCGGCGCCTTCCTTCAGCTTGCCGGCCGCGTCCTCGGTGGCGTTGTTGATCTTGTCGTCGATACCCATGTGCCAACCTCCATCGCGAGCGTCGCTACGCCACCAGCAGTACCCCCACCGTCCCCGGTCCAACCATTTCGGCCGACTCCGCCGTCACACCCCGTCAGCGGGGGCGGCCGGGCGGAACCGGCGCAGGCGCAGGCTGTTGGCCACCACGAACACCGAGGACAGGGCCATCGTGGCGCCGGCGATCATCGGGTTGAGCAGCCCGGCAGCGGCCAGCGGCAGGGCCGCCACGTTGTACCCGAAGGCCCAGAACAGGTTGCCCCGGATGATGCCGAGCGTGCGTCGGGACAACCGGATGGCGTCCACCGCGGCGTCCAGGTCACCACGGACCAGGGTGAGATCCGACGCTTCGATCGCCACATCGGTGCCGGTGCCCATCGCCAGGCCCAGATCGGCCTGCGCCAGCGCCGGAGCGTCGTTGACCCCGTCGCCGACCATCGCCACCGACCTGCCCTCGGACTGGAGTCGCCTGACCACGTCGACCTTGCCGGCCGGCAGCACCTCGGCGATCACCTCGTCCACGCCCACCTCGGCGGCGACCGCCCGGGCCACGGTGACGTTGTCCCCGGTCAGCAGGACCGGGGTGAGCCCCAGGGCGCGCAGCCGGGCCACCGCCGCGCGGCTGGTCGGCCGGACCACGTCGGCGACCGCGAGCATCCCCCGGGCCCGCCCGTCCCAACCGGCGACGATCGCCGTCCGGCCGCCGGCCTCCGCGTCGGCGACCGCCTGCTGAACCTCCGGAGGTACGTCGAGCCCGCGCTCGCGCAGCAGTCGGAGCCGGCCCACCAGCACACTCCGGCCGTCCACCGTGGCGGTCACGCCCAGCCCCTCGACGTTGGCGAAACCGGCCACCGGGGGCAGCGCCCCGGCCTCGGCGGCGCCCGCGGCGACCGCCCGCGCGATCGGGTGCTCGGAGGCGGCCTCGACCGCCCCCGCGAGCCGGAGCAGCTCGGCACGGTCCGCACCGGCGGCCGGCACCACGTCCACCAGGGTCATCCGGCCGGTCGTCACGGTGCCGGTCTTGTCCAGTACCACCGTGTCCACCCGCCGGGTCGACTCCAGCACCTCCGGCCCCTTGATCAGCACGCCGAGCTGCGCGCCCCGGCCCGTGCCGACCAGGAGGGCGGTCGGCGTGGCCAGGCCGAGCGCGCAGGGGCAGGCGATGATCAGCACGGCCACCGCGGCGGTGAACGCGGCGGTCGGCCCGGCCCCGGTGCCGAGCCACCAGCCGAGGGTGCCCACGGCGAGCGTGATGACGATCGGCACGAAGACGCCGGAGATCCGGTCCGCCAGCCGCTGCACGGCCGCCTTGCCACTCTGGGCCTGCTCGACCAGGTCGGCCATCCGGGCGAGCTGAGTGTCCCCGCCGACCCGCGTGGCGGTGACGACGAGCCGGCCGCCCGCGTTGATCGTGGCACCCACCACGCCGTCGCCCGGGCCGACCTCGACCGGGACCGACTCGCCGGTGAGCATGCTGGCGTCGACGGCCGAGGTGCCCTCGTCGACCACGCCGTCGGTGGCGATCTTCTCGCCGGGGCGGACCACGAACCGGTCACCGACGGCGAGCTGGTCCACCGGGATCAGGGTCTCCACCCCGTCGCGGAGCACCGCCACCTCCTTGGCGCCCAGTTCGAGAAGAGCGCGCAGGGCGGCGCCCGCGGTCCGCTTCGAGCGGGCCTCGAAATAGCGGCCGGCCAGGATGAACACCGTCACCCCGGCGGCCGCCTCCAGGTAGATGTTGCCGGCGCCGTCGGTGCGGGTGATGTCGAAACGGAACGGGTGCGTCATCCCGGGCATCCCGGCGTCGCCGAGGAAGAGCGCCCAGAGCGACCAACCGAACGCGGCGAGGGTGCCGAGCGAGACCAGGGTGTCCATGGTCGCCGCGCCGTGCCGCAGGTTGGTCCAGGCGGCGCGGTGGAACGGCAGCCCGCCCCAGACCACCACCGGAGCGGCCAGGGTCAGCGACAGCCACTGCCAGTAGTCGAACTGCCAGGCCGGCACCATGGCCAGCACGACCACCGGCACGCTGAGCGCCACCGACACCCAGAGGCGGGTACGCGGGCCGCGCAGCGCGTCCACCGGCTCCTCGGCGGTGGCCGGCGGGGACGGCAGGGCGGCCGTGTAGCCGGTCTTCTGCACCGTGCCGATCAGGTCGTCCGGCGTGACGCCGTCGGCGTACCGGACGGTGGCCTTCTCGGTGGCGTAGTTGACGGTCGCGCTGACCCCGTCCATCCGGTTCAGCTTCTTCTCGATCCGGGCGGCGCAGGCGGCGCAGGTCATGCCGCCGATCGCCAACTCGATCCGGTTCGGCGCCTCGGGCAGCGGTCTGCTGGTGGTGGTCATCATCTGGTCCCGTCAGTTGTGCCCGTGCCCGGGGGTGCCGTGGTCGGCGCCCTCGGTCGGTGCGGATCCGCCCGGGGTGGGATAGCCGCCGGTCGTCGGCGTGCCGGCGACCACGGTGAACTCGGCGGTGTGCACCGACCCGCCGTGCCGGAAGTCGAGGTAGAGCCGATAGCTGCCGGCCGAGGGCACCTCGGCGAGGAAGGTGACGGCCGGACCGGGCCGGGTGCGCCCGTCACCGGGCGTCCCCTCCGGGTGCACGTGCAGGTACGCCAGGTCGCCCCGGCGTAGCGCCACGAGGTGTCCGTACGCGCCCAGGTAGGGCTCCAGGTCGGTTACCGGCCGCCCGTCCCGGCTGACGGTCAGCGTGAGCGGCGAGGTGCCGCCGGGCCGTACCACGCCCGTCAGGGTGACCGTGTAGCCGTCGACGGTCGTGCTGGTCCCCGGTGCGGGCAGTGGTCGCTCGGCCAAGGGGCCGGGGACGGTCACGTCCACGCCGAGGGTCAGCGGCTCTCCCCCGGTCGGGGCGAAGTCGGCGAACGCCCGCCACTGGCCGGGGCCGGCCAGCGGGGTGGCGACCCGCCAGGTGCCGTCCGGGGCCAGGTCGGGATGCACGTGGCGGAAGCCGGAGAGGTCCCGCCGGGCGACGATGAGGTGCATCCGCTTGTCGTGGGCCACGTCGAACCGGGTCATCGGCCGGCCGTCGGGGCCGCCGATCCGGAAGGCGAACTCGCCGGCCGGGGCGGCGACCGGTTCGAGGGTGTAGCCGCGGTCGGAGACCAGCAGGCCGCCGGGGAGCCGGTCGGCCGCCTCGTCGTGCTCGCCCTGGTCGGCCGGGCCCGGCTGGTGGACGGCCCCGCCGTCGTGTGAGCTCTCGGCCACCGGGGCGGCGGGGCCGGCCACCTGCCCGATCCCGTACGCCGCGCCGAAGACCGCCGCGAGGCCCAGGGCGAAGCCGCCCAGTCTGGTCACCGTGTTCATCGCCGAACCTCTCGATCAGGCGTCGACGAGGTCGTAGCCGGCCTCGTCGACGGCGGCCCGGACGACCTCCGTGTCCAGCGGCTGGTCGCTGCTGACGGTGACCCGGCCGGTGGCCAGGTCGACCTGAACGTCGCGCACGCCCGCGATGGCGCCGACCTCGGCGCTGACCGAGCTGACGCAGTGCCCACAGGTCATGCCCTGCACCTGGTACGTCGTGTTGACCATTGATCCGTCTCCCTCCGCCACCTCCGAGCCTATACCCCCCTGGGGTAATTCGGAGGCGGACCTCTGCCCTGATGTTGTACCGGTACCCGGTGGGGGTATCCCTACAGAGAGGGACAGTACCATACCCCCCAGGGGTAGGCTATCCTGGTCGTCATGACCGCACCCACTCCGATCCGCGGATACACCGCCAGCAAGGACCAGCTGCTCGCGCGGCTCCGCCGCGTCGAGGGGCAGGTCCGGGGCATCGAGAAGATGGTCGACGAGGACCGCTACTGCATCGACGTGCTCACCCAGATTTCCGCGATCCAGGCCGCACTGGACAAGGTCGCGCTGGGGCTCCTCGACGGGCACGCCCGGCACTGCATGCACGAGGGCGCGGCCGAGGGCCGGGCCGACGAGATGGCCACCGAGATGATGGCGGCGGTCGGCCGGCTGATGAAGCGCGGCTGAGACCCTGGCCCTTGGCCGGGCGCAGTGACCCGGCCGTCGACGGTGCGCGGCCGCCGGGCCGGGCCGTCAGTCCGGCTCCGGGTCGAGGCGTACCCCGCGCAGCAACTGGGCGTTGAGCGCCACCACGATGGTGGACGCGGACATCAGCACCGCGGCCAGCGCCGGGCTCAACGCCACCCCGGCCCACGCCAGCACCCCGGCCGCCAGTGGCAGCGCCACCACGTTGTAGCCCGCCGCCCAGGCCAGGTTCTGGCGCATCTTGCGGTACGACGCCCGGGAGAGCCGGGCCACGGCGCCGACCCCGCGCGGGTCCGACGAGGCCAGCACCACCCCGGCGGACTCGATCGCCACGTCGGTGCCCGCGCCGATCGCGATACCCACGTCGGCGCGCGCCAACGCCGGCGCGTCGTTCACCCCGTCGCCGATCATCGCCACGGTCAGTCCCCGCCGCTGAAGCTCGGCCACCCGGCCGTCCTTCTCCGCCGGCAACACCTCGGCGAAGACCTCGTCGACGCCGGGCCGGAAGCCCAGGTCGGCGGCGACCGCCTCGGCCACCGGCCGGGCGTCACCGGTGATCATGGCGATGGTGCGGACACCCGCCGCGCGCAGCTCGACGATGGCCCGCCGGGCCTCCGGACGTACCTCGTCGGTCAGCGCGAACGCACCGAGCAGGGCGCCCGGCAGCCGCACCAGGTACAGCACCGCGGCGCCCCGCGCCGACCACCGGCCGATCGGCGCGTCCAGCTCGGCCGGGAGCGACAGGCCCAGCTCCCGCAGCAACGTCGGCCCACCCACCGCGTACTCCGTACCGTCGACAAAGGCCTGCACGCCGCGGCCCGGCAGCGACCGGAACCCGGTGGCCGGGGCGACGTCCCCGGCCGCCGCCACGATCGCCCGGGCCAGCGGATGCTCGCTGTCCGACTCCACACCAGCCGCGATCCGCAGCACCTCGTCCCGTCCCACGCCGGACGCGGTCACCAGGTCGGTGACCGCGTGCTCGCCCCGGGTCAGCGTGCCGGTCTTGTCGAACAGCACCGCGTCGACGGTCCGCATCCGCTCCAGCGCCAACCGGTCCTTGACCAGGATGCCGGACCGCGCGGCCAGCGCGGTGGAGAGCGCGACGACCAGCGGAATCGCCAGCCCGAGCGCGTGCGGGCAGGCGATCACCAGGACGGTGACCGCGCGGACCACCGCCTCGTCGGGCCGGCCGAGCACGGTCCAGACCAGCACGGTCAGCACGGCCGTGCCGGTTGCCAGGTAGAACAGCGCGGCGGCGAACCGGTCCGCCAGCAGTTGGGCCCGCCCGCCGGAGCGCTGCGCCTGCGCGACCATCCGCTGGATGCCGGCGAGCGCGGTCTGTTCACCCAACGCCTCGACGCGCACCCGGATCGCCGAGTCGGTGGCGACGGTGCCGGCCACCACCCGGTCCCCTGCCGACCGGGCGACCGGACGCGACTCGCCGGTGATCATCGACTCGTCCAGCTCGGCGCCACCGTCGACGATCCGACCGTCCGCCGGAACCCGCCCACCCGGCCGGACCAGCACCACGTCACCCACCCGCAGCTCGGCCACCGGCACCGGCTCGATCCGCCCGTCCGCCGTCACCCGCTCGGCGTCGTCGGGCAGCAACGCGGCCAGCGCCGCGAGCGCGCCTCTGGCCTGACCGATCGCCTTCATCTCCTGCCAGTGCCCGAGCAGCATGATGGTGACCAGCGCGGCCAGCTCCCACCAGAAATCCAGGTCGAAGGCACCCGCACTGGTGGCCAGTGATGCGGTGTAGGCGACGGTGATCGCCATCGCGACCAGCAGCATCATGCCCGGCGCCCGATCGCGGACCTCGCGGACCGCACCCACCAGGAACGGCCAGCCGCCCCACCAGAACACCACCGAGCCGAGCACGGGCCCGACCCAGGACCGGCCCGGGACGTCCAGGTCGAGACCGAGCCGGTCCAGCACCAGGTGACTGGTCAACACCACCGGCACGGTGAGCGCCAGGCAGATCCAGAACCGGCGGCGGAACATCGCCGGATCGTGCCCCGCATGCTTGTCGTGCCCGCCGCGCTTGTCGTGCCCGCCGTGCTTGTCGTGCCCCGCGTGCTTGTCGTGCCCGCCGTGCTGCTGCGGCCCGCCGTCGGCGTGTCGCTGGTCGCCGGCAGGACGATCGGGGTCGGGCGGTGACGGAGCGGGCATGACTCCAACATGCCGCGCCGGAAACCGCCACGCGGGCGGTTCGACCACTCCGACACTCCGCCACGACCTGCGTCCCCGGGTCGGGCTGGTTAGCATTCCGACGATGGCCCTCCGGAACCCGCTACGCGCCCGGGCAGAGATGCCGCCCCGGTGCGGCGTCGCCGTCCGCCGACCGGGCCGAGCGCTCACCGTTCGTGATCACGCGGTCGCCATCCAGCGATTCGGCGCGCTCGTCGCCGCTTTCCCGCCGCGGCGCTGAACCGACCAGCCCGCCGGCACGTACCCCGCACCGGATCGTTGGGAGTCTCGCATTGGGTTCCGACCACACCCGTTCCGCTCCGTCCGCCCCGCCCCGGGTGCGACGGATCCTCTTCGCGACGGTGGTGCCCCTCTTCGTCGCGACCGTGCTCGCAGCGGTGGTGCTCTGGCCGCGCGACGGGTCACCGCAGACCGACGGTGGAGCGAACGTGCCGCGCTACCACGGCACGGTGACCCGGGTGGTGACCGAGCCGTGCCCACCGGCAGCTTCGAGCCCCGAGGGCACACCGGGGGTCGGGGACGGGCCGTGCGGCACGGTGGACGTGCGGGTGAACGACGGGCCGGCCTCCGGCCAGCAGATCCAGACACCGGTGCCGGCCGGACCGGGCGCTCCCCGGGTCGAGGTCGACGACGAGGTCATCCTGGTCGAGCTGACCGACCCGACCGACCCCACGGCCAGCAGTTGGAACATCGCCGAACACCAGCGCGGCGCGCCGCTGCTGTGGCTGGCGGTGATCTTCGCCGCCGCGATCGTCGCGTTCGGCCGGTGGCGTGGTCTGGCCGCGCTGGCGGGGTTGACCGCCAGCTTCGCCATCCTGCTCACCTTCGTGCTGCCCGGTATCGGCGCGGGCCGGTCACCGCTGCTGGTCGCTGTGGTCGGCGCCGCGCTGATCATGTTCGTGGTGCTCTACCTGACCCACGGAGTCAGCGCGCAGACCTCGGTCGCGGTGCTCGGCACCCTGGGCAGCCTGGTACTCACCGGCGTACTGGCCACCATCGTCACCGCCGCCACCCACCTCACCGGCTTCGGCAGCGAGGACGCCACCACCCTGTCGATGTTCCAGGCCGACGTCGACCTGCACGGCCTGCTGCTCGCCGGGATCATCATCGGCTCGCTCGGGGTGCTCGACGACGTGACGGTCACCCAGGCGGCCACCGTGACCGAGCTGGCCAACGCCAACCCCGGGCTGACCCGGTTGCAGCTCTACCGGGCGGCGACCCGGGTCGGCCGGGCGCACATCGCGTCCACCGTCAACACCATCGTGCTGGCGTACGCGGGCGCCTCCCTACCGCTGCTGCTCCTGCTCACCGCCGACTCGCGGCCGATCGGGCAGATCCTGACCAGCGAGTTCCTGGCGCAGGAGATCGTCCGCAGCGCGGTCGCCACGCTCGGGCTGATCGCCGCCGTGCCGCTCACCACCGGGCTGGCCGCGATGGTGACCGCAGCCGGCCGGCAGGGCGCCACGCCCACTGCGGCCACGCCCGCGCCGCGACCGCAGCCCGACCGCGCCGAGGCGCTGGCCGCACTGAGCTCCCCGCGTACGGGTCGACCCGACCCCACGTCGTCCGACCCGGCGCGGACCACACCCCCATCCCCCGCCACCGACCGGTGGCCAGATCCGAACAGGAGCACGGATACGGCATGGTGACACTCCTCAACGTGACCAGGCGGGGCGTTCGCCCTGAGAACCCCGTCACTGGTCACTCAACGCCATGGCGAAATGACGCTTTTAGTCGGTATCGGGGCGTAGCTCAGCCGGTGGGCTCTCGGGTAACCTCGCCGTCGGTTACCGATGAAGGCGCGAAGCGGCGCCTGCGGTACCACCGCCCAATCGCCAACCGGCGAGCCGGGAACCCAGGTACGTGGGGTGAATCCGCGACAGCGGTAGGGGCCACTTCCGCCCCGAACCCGTCAGCTAACCCGGTCGGCGGTCGACGGAAGGGAACATTGTGACGGCACCCCTACGCCGCTGGTTGACACCCGTGGTGGCCGTGATCGCCGCATTGACCGTGCTCGCCGGGCCGCTCCCGGCCCACGCCGCCCCGACGACCCCCACACCGTCCGGGCACGAGGAGGACGGCGAGCCCAAGCTGCTCACCGACGTCATCGAGCAGACCAACCGCAAGTACTCGGCGGCCAAGTCCAAACTGGACAAGTCCAAGAAGCGGCAGCTTGAGCTGGCGGTGGAGGTCACTCGGGCAAAGGCAGACCTGGACGCACTGGCACCGCAGGTCGGGCAGATCGCCTCCCAGTCGTACCGCACCGGCCGGATCGGGCCGATGGCGATGCTGCTGGAGAGCGAGGCCCCCGACTCCTTCGTCCAGCGCGCCGCCGCGCTCGACGAGATGAACATGGTCAACGAGAAGAAGCTCGCCGAGGTCAACGCGGTGAAGGAGCGTGCCGAGCAGGCCAAGCTGGCCCTCGACGCGGAGGTCCGCGAGCAGCAGAAGCAGACCGCCCTGATGGCCAAGGAGAAGCGCGACGCGGACAAGGCGCTCGCCCTGGTCGGTGGGAAGGGCTTCACCGGCGGGCTGGTGTCGGCCACCTCACCGGTCGCCCGGCTCGGCCCGGGCCGGACCGCCGACGGCGACTGGAAGCCCCAGTCGTGCAGCGAGAACGACCCGACCACGTCCGGCTGCGTCACGCCGCGCACGCTGCACGCCTACAAGGAGGTCAAGCGGGCCGGCTTCAACCGGTTCGTCGGCTGCTACCGCTCCGGCGGGCCGTGGGAGCACCCGAAGGGCCGCGCCTGCGACTGGTCGCTGCAGAAGAGCGGCTTCAGCCCGTGGCACAACGAGGACACCCGGACGTACGGCAACAACGTCGCGGCGTTCCTCATCCGCAACGCCGATCGGCTCGGCATCTACTACGTGATCTGGAACCGGCAGATCTGGTTCCCGGCGACCGGCTGGAAGTCGTACAGCGGGCCGTCGAACCACACCGACCACGTGCACATGTCGCTACTCTGACCCGCGCGCTCCTGTCCGAGGGCCGCCCCGCGTGACGCGGGACGGCCCTCGACGCGTTTCAGGCGGCCGGCGTGCCGGCGTCGATCGGCACATCGAGCGTCGCGGGCGGCACGGCGGCCACCGGACGCACCTCTCCGGCGGCGAGCCGGTACGACATCCCCACCACCGCGCACCGCCCCTGCGCGACCTCGTCGGCCAGCACGGGCGACTGCCCGAGCAGCGCCTCGACGGTCTGCGCGATGTGGATGTCGATGATGCCGTCGATGTCGTCCACCCCCTCGGCCGCGGCGCGGCGCAGGCTGGGCAGGACGGCGTCGACCACCGCGCGCAGGTGCCCCTGGGGCGGGGTGCCGGTGGCGGCCGACTGCCGGGCCGCCTGCACCGCACCGCACGAGTCGTGGCCGAGCACCACCACCAGCGGGGTGCCGAGCACGGTCACCGCGTACTCCACGCTGCCCAGCACCTCCGGGCCGGTGGTGTGCCCGGCGGTGCGGACCACGAACAGGTCACCCAGCCCACGATCGAAGATGATCTCGGCGGCCAACCGGGAGTCGGAGCAGCCGACGATCACCGCGAAGGGGTGCTGCCCGTCGGCCACCGCCGCACGGTGCCCGGCGTCCTGATTTGGGTGGCGCGGAATGCCGCTGACGAAGCGGCGGTTGCCGGCAGCCAGTTCGGCGTACGCCTGGGCCGGCACGGTCGGTGCTGACACCCGGTCGGCGGCCCGCTGCGGGCCCGGCTGCCCGCCGGGTGTACCGGGACGGCTCATCGCCCGC
The DNA here is from genome assembly GCF_003667455.1 of Micromonospora sp. CV4. Classification (NCBI taxonomy): domain Bacteria; kingdom Bacillati; phylum Actinomycetota; class Actinomycetes; order Micromonosporales; family Micromonosporaceae; genus Micromonospora; species Micromonospora sp. CV4. The sequence goes on from NZ_RCVI01000361.1 coordinate 28,876, forward strand.
ACCTCGTCTCCACGTGTTTTACCTGTTCAACCGAGCCTTCAGCGGGCTGGCTACAGGCGCTGACTCGGGCTCCACCGTCACACGCACCGCAAGATGCGTCAAGATATGCGTGATATAGATTTCATACGTTGGCCCCGGCCGGTCATCGGGCGACGCTTGAGGGCAGGGTCGACCAACGGGAGAGGCGGTCCCACGATGGCGAGCACGGCGACGGCGGCTGGCGGCACCGGCGGCCGGAACTGGACGTTCCTCACCAACCACGGGCACGTTCTGCTGGCCATCGGCCGCAACCCCACGGCGCGGCTGCGCGACGTGGCGGCCGAGGTCGGCGTGACCGAGCGGGCCGCGCAGGCGATCGTCGCCGACCTGGAGGCCGGCGGCTACCTGCACCGCACCCGGGTCGGGCGGCGCAACGAGTACACCCTCAACCCTGCCGGCCACTTCCGGCACCCCGCGGAGGCCGACCGCCAGGTCGGGGATCTGCTCGCGCTCTTCGCCGAGACACCCGCCCCGGAGGCCGCCCGCCCATCCTGACCGCCGTCGCCGGGCCGTTGCCCGCCAGCACACAGCGGTAATCTCTGCGGGTGCGCGAATGCCTGCCGTTGAGCGCGACCGACCCGTCCCGCCGTACCGGACGTGCCGTCCGTGCTGTCCTCAGTGGAACGCTGGCCGTCCTGCTCGGCGCCGCCCTGGTGGCCGTACCCTCCCCGGCCGTCGCGGCGCCCACCTGCGGCCCGGGTGGCGAGGACGCTTTACCGGAGATGCCTTGGGCGCTGCGCCGGTTGGACCCGGCCTCGGCGTGGCCGCTGTCCCGGGGCGCCGGCGTGACCGTGGCGGTCATCGACTCCGGCGTGTCCGCCACCCACCCCCTGCTCAAGGGCCAGGTGCTCGAAGGCCGGGACTTCAACGGCCTGCCGGCCAACAAGGGCCAGTGCGACCAGGCCGGGCACGGCACGATGGTCGCCGGCATCATCGCCGGCAAGGAAGGCACCGGCACGCCGTTCAGCGGCATCGCCCCGGCGGCCCGCATCCTGCCGGTCCGGGTGCTGCCGGACACCAAGGGCACCAACGACGAGGGGCTGCCCGCGCAGATCGCCGCGGCCATCGACTACGCCGTCGAGCAGGGCGCCGACGTGATCAACCTGTCCCTGGTGACGCTGCCCCGCCCCGAACTGGAGGAGGCGGTCAAGAACGCGCTCGCGAAGCGGGTAGTGCTGGTCGCCGCTGCCGGCAACCGGCAGGAGCAGCAGCAGGACAAGACTGGCTACCCGGCCGCGTACGACGGCGTGATCGCGGTCGCCGGCGTGAACGAGCAGGGCGGCCACGTCGACACCTCGGTGAGCGGCGCCTACGTCGACGTCGCCGCGCCGGGGTTGAACATCGTCGGCCCGGCCCCGCGCGGAGAGGGCTACCGCGCCGAGCCGACCGGCGGCACCAGCTTCGCCGCCGCGTACGTGTCAGGAGTGGCCGCGCTGGTCCGGGCCGCCCATCCGGACCTCGATCCGTACCAGGTCGCCGAGCGGCTGGAACGGACGGCGGACAACCCGCCGAACGGGCACAACGGGGAGGTCGGTTACGGAGTGGTCAACCCGTACCGAGCCGTGTCGAGCCTGCTCGGCACCCGCACCGATCCGCCCGCCGGCAAGCTCCCGGCGCCCGACCGGTCGGACGACCCGCTGAGCTGGCAACGCACCGTCGCGATCTGGGCCGCCGCGGTCGGCGGGCTGCTCGCCGTGCTGCTGCTGGCCGCCCGGCCGATCCTGATCCGAGGCCGCCGGCGCGGCTGGCGCCCGGGCCGGCGCACCGACTCGCCGGTCACCAACTGACCGACGCCGGTTGAGCGGGCCTGACACGGCCTCCAGTGGTCGTACGCACCACGGCACCGACGGGGCGTCCCCGCCGGTGCCGTGGTGTCCCGACGATCAGCGCAGGACGCCGGAAGTGCCGCCGCCGTCCGCGCCCCACACGTCCTCGTCCTCTTCCAGCCAGGTGTTGCGGGGAGCCTCCTCCTCGCCGTAGCCGGCGCCCGCACCGGCGCCCATCCCAGCCATCGCACCCGCGCCCCGGGCACCCGCGCCCCGGCCGCCGGCCCCGGCACCCGTCGCGCCCCGACCTGCGCCGGCCCGGCC
>NZ_RCVI01000304.1:0-30479 GCF_003667455.1 Micromonospora sp. CV4
TTTCCGACCCCTCGTCCTCGCCGCGGTCGCTCTCCTGGCCACCACCGCGGCACTCGTCCTCCCGGCGCACCCCGACCGGGCCGAGGCCGCCATCGGCCCGATCACCTGGCAGGACGAGTTCAACGCCCCGGCCGGCGCAGCAGTCGACCAGAGCAAATGGCGCTTCGACATCGGCGGTGGCGGCTGGGGCAACAACGAGCGGCAGTACTACACCAACAGCACCAGCAACGCCGTCCACGACGGACAGGGCAACCTGGTCATCACTGCCCGCCGGGACAACCCCGCCAACTACCAGTGCCACTACGGGCGCTGCGAGTACACCTCGGCGCGGCTGCTGACCGCGTCCACCTTCACCCAGACGTACGGCCGGTTCGAGGCCCGCATCAAGATCCCGCGTGGCCAGGGCATCTGGCCGGCGTTCTGGATGCTCGGCACCGGCGGCGGGTGGCCCGACGCCGGCGAGATCGACATCATGGAGAACATCGGCCGGGAGCCCAACACCGTGTACGGCACCGTGCACGGGCCGGGCTACTCCGGCGGCGGCGGCATCACGGGCAGCCGCACCCTCGGCGGGCCACTCGCCGACGGTTTCCACACCTACCGGGTGGACTGGGAGCCGAATGTGATCACCTGGTACCTGGACGGGGTGCAGTACCACCGGGTCGACCCGGCACGGCTGAACGGTAACCGGTGGGTGTTCGACCACCCGTTCTTCATGATCCTCAACGTGGCGGTCGGCGGCAACTGGCCCGGCTACCCGGACGGCTCCACGCAGTTCCCGCAGCAGATGCTCGTCGACTACGTCCGGGTGTCCGGCTACACGCCCGGCGGTGGCGGCCCGGCCCCGGGCACCAGCCGGATCCGGGGCGCGCAGAGCGGGCGCTGCATCGACATCCCCAGCGCGAACCCGGTCGAGGGCGCCAAGCTGCAGATCTGGGACTGCAACACCACGGCGGCGCAGGCCTGGACCTTCGCCTCCGACGGGACCGTCCGGGCGATGGGCAAGTGCATGGACCCCGCCTGGGCCGGCACCGCCAACGGCACCGAGGTCAACCTGGTCTCCTGCAACGGCAATCCCGCACAGCGCTTCACCCTCAACGCCGCCGGCGATCTGGTCAACCTGAGCTCCAACCGGTGCGTGGACGTCCGGGACGCCAACCCCGCCAACGGTGGCAAGCTGCACCTGTGGGACTGCATCGGCGCGGCCAACCAGAAGTGGTCCCGCGTCTGAGGGCGCCATCAGCCAGCCAGCGGGCCGCCCGAGAAACTTTCGGGCGGCCCGCCGCGTGCTCCACGGATTCGACCGATGACGCTAGAGCTGCCGCGCTGCCCGCTATGTTCGGATTCGACCAATAAGTCCGGCAGCACCGGGAGTGAACTCATGTCGCACCACCTCGACACCCCTCTCGCCGCCCAGAGCGGTCAACTCTTCATCAACGACCTGTTCGTCTTCAACGGCGAGCGCGCCACCGTCTTCGTCATGGACGTCAACAGCTCGGTGACGAAGGCCGACATCAAGCGTGGCTTCCACGCTGAGGCACGCTACGAATTCAAGATCCACTTCAACGGCGGGGAGTTCGAGGAGTTGACCTACCGGGTCGCCTTCGGCGAACCGGACGGCACCGGAAAGCAGACGCTGATGGTGTACGAGCTCACCGGAGCGGATGCCCGCGACGACGCCGCGATGGGCACTCCCGTCGTCGAGGGTCGGACCGGTGAGGTGTCGAGCGGCGGGAACGTCCGGATCTGGGCCGGGCGGATCACCGACCCGTTCTACATCGACCTCGATCAGCTCGCGACCGTCAACGCCGCGTTCAAGAACGGCGCGAAGCTGGACCGCTCGGCGTGGAAGGCCGACGCGGCCAAGAACACCTTCGCCGGCACCACCGTCGAGTCGATCGTCCTGGAGGTCTCCCAGGACGAGCCGCTGCTGCGCGACGGCACGCAGATCGGCGTCTGGTGCACCACCAAGCTGGCGACCGACGCCGGCGGGTGGCGGCCGATCAACCGTGGCGGCCACCCGATGATGTGGCCGATCTTCTGGCCCACCGACACCGACTTCTCCAACCCGGCCAACGCCCGACACCCCAGCAACGACCTCAAGGAGGACGGCGAGGAGATCGCGTCCGCGGTCGCGCGGGTGGTCGCGGCGAACGGGACCGCGCCGGATCCCCAGGCGTACGGCTGGAGCGTGGCAAGGCAGCTGTATCCCGACGTGCTGTCGTACCAGGTGGGGACGGCGGCCAACTACGGCTTCGCGGCCCGCAACGGCCGCACGCTGGCCGACAACGCGCCCGAGGCGATGTTCTCCCTGGTGCTGAACACCGGCGTGACCTCCGGCCTCACCCCGGAGGTGACCAAGGCCGCGCGCGCCGACGCCTTCCCGTACGTGGTGCCGACCTGACCAACCCCCTACACCCGCCTGACCTGGCGTTTCGTAGACGTGAACGGCCGATCAACGATCGCCCGATTCGTCCGAAACCGCACATTTTGCGCCCTTAAGCTCCTGACGCTACTGATGGGCGATTTCACGACGAAGGAGACTTGATGCGCAGGAAACTTCTCGCCGGACTGGCCGGTGTCGCCGCCGTGGTGGCACTCGCGGGGCCGGCCGCGGCCGAGGACACGATCGTGACCCTCACCGTCGACGCGGCCGGTGGCCTCTCGATCACCGTGCCCGCGACGGCGAACATCGGCCACGGCGTCGAGGGCTCGACCGTTTCCGGTCAGCTCGGCCCGGTCACCGTGCTGGACCAGCGCGGGTCCATCACCCCGAACTGGACCGCCACCGTCATCTCCACCGACTTCGTCACCGGCGGCGGCAGCTCCGGGGAGACGATCCCCAACATCAACGTCCTCTACTGGTCGGGTTCCGCGACGGCGACCGCCGGTGGCGGCACCTTCACACCGGGCCAGCAGACTGCGGCGCAACAGCAGATCATCAACGTTCCCCGCACGGCGTTCAGCCACACGGGTGGCACCGGCAACAACTTCGCGACCTGGAATCCCACGCTGGTGGTGAACATCCCGGACGGAACCGTCGGGGGTACCTACACCGGGACGGTGACACATTCGGTGTTCTGAGCCGCTCGGCCGGCTGGTGCTGCTGGCCTCGATCGCTCTCGTGGCGCTCGGGGTACCGGCGGCGCCAGCCGTCGCCGTGCGGGAGCAGCGACACGAACCCGCCGGGGATCCCGCCGCGATCAGCATCCGGATGCTGGACATCCCCGCCAGCCGGGCCGAGGATCCCCGAGCCCGGGTCTACATAGTGGATCACCTCCGGCCCGGTACGACGATCAACCGCCGGGTCGAGGTGCACAACACCTCCGGGGACGAGCAGAAGGTCGAGCTCTACGCCGGGGCGGCGTCGGTCGAGAACAACGCCTTCACCGTTCCCGACGGTCGGGCCGGCAACGAGCTCAGCAAGTGGATACGGCTGAGAACGACGAAGGTCGAGCTGGCTCCGGGCGAGCGGAAGCCGGTCGGCGTCGACATCGCCGTCCCGAGAAGCGCCTCGAAGGGCGAGCGGTACGGTGCGATCTGGGCGCAGGTCACCAGCGCGACGAAGGGGACCGGCAACGTCACCCAGGTCCACCGGGTGGGTGTCCGGGTCTATCTCGACATCGGTCCGGGCGGTGAGCCGCCGACGGACTTCCGCATCGAGGGGCTGGCCGCGCAGCCCGGAACGGGCGAGTTCCCCGTCGTCACCGCGAAGGTCACCAACACCGGCGAACGGGCGCTGGACATGACCGGTCACCTGTCGCTGAGCAAGGAGGCGGTCCGGGCCGGGCCGTTCAAGGTCACCAACGGCGTGACGATCCTGCCGGGCCAGAGCGGGCAGGTCCGCATCGAGATGAACCAGGCCCTGCCCGCAGGTGTCTGGGACGCGCGGGTTCTCCTCGCCAGCGGCACAGTGCAACGCACGGCGGACGGGCGGATCACCCTGCCCGTCGCGGCGCCGATGGTGGTCAAGGCGTCGACGGGGCCGGGCTGGCTGGTCTACTCGCTCGGCGCCGCGACGGCGTTGCTGGTGCTGGTCGCGCTGGCCGTCTGGTATTTCACCCGCCGCCAACGGGCCGGCATCGCGCGCGGTCGCCGGCTGGCCTGACTCTCGATTCACCCTGGGCTGCCCGGCCGTTCCTCCCGAACGGCCGGGCAGTGTGGTCCGCCGGCACGTCCGGACCGGACGCCACCGCTTCGTGCCGTCGGAGGCGCCCATCGCGGAGATGTGCAGCGGCGATCGCCGGCTAGATCACCGAGTGCGTCACGGTCGCCGTGTACTCGCCGACCACCAGCCCCGGCGGAAGCGTCACCGACAGGGTGGGGCTCCAGGTGGCCGAGTTGGCCCCGCTGGGGCCGGACCAGCCGGCCGCCGTACGCGGGGCGTCCAACACCGCGCCGGGCTGCGGCAGGAAGGTGCCGACACCGCTGGTGGCGACGGCTGGCCCGGAGGCGTACCTGATGCTGTCGGTCGGGATGATCCCACCGCCCGCGCCGGTGCCGGTCGTCAACGCCGTGGTTGAGACGACACTGACCCAGCCGGCGGAGTCCGGGCCCCGGTCGTCGACCACGGTCACCGGGCCGAGCTGACCCGAGACGGCTGGCGTGTCCGAGGTGACCACGCCCAGCGAGGCGACGGCTGGCACGCTGATGGACAAGCCGCCCGCCGGGTCGACGACCATTTCGACCGGTCGGGTCGCGCTCTGGTTGAACGAGTCGCTCACCTGGACCGTGAACGACGAACTGCCCGCCGTGGTGGGGACGCCCGAGAGCAGTCCGGTGACCGGGTCGAGGGTCAGCCCGGCCGGCAGGCTTCCGGCGCTGACCGACCAGGTGAACGGGGCCGTGCCACCGTTCACGCCGAGCTGGTCGCGGTAGGGGACGCCGACCCGGCCGGCCGGCGGTGGCGAGAAGTTCAGCGTTGGTGGGGCGTTGACCGTCACCGCCGTGGAGGGCGCCGACTGGGCGCCGGTGCCGCCCGCGTTGGCGGCGGCCACCCGGAAGGTGTACGTGGAGCCCGCTGTCAGGCCGCTGACGACCTGGGTCGTGACGGCGCCGGGATAGGTCCGAGGCGCCTGCGCGACACCGCCGAGGTACGGCGTCACGGTGTAACCGGTGATCGCCGAGCCCCCGTCGGCCGGGGTCGTCCAACTCACCGTGGCCGCGTTGGTTCCCGGGGTGGCCGAGGTGATCGTCGGGGCCCCCGGCAGGGTGTACGGGACCACGGCCGCCGAGGCCGGGCTGGCCGCACCGGCGCCGTACGCGTTCACCGCCGTGACCCGGAACGCGTACGAGGCGCCCACGGTGAGCCCGGTCAGCGTCCGGCTGGTGGTGGAGGCGTCGAACGAGAGCGTCGGCTGGGTCACCCCGTCCCGGATCGGCGTGACGAGGTACCCGGTGATCGGGCTGCCGTTGCTCGTCGGCGCGGTCCAGCTCACGACGGCGCTGGTGATGCCCGGGACCGCGGTGGGCGCGGCCGGGGCGCCGGGTGCGGCGGCGTAGACATAGTTGGCCGACCCGGCGGAGCCTCGGGTGACGACGGTGACGTCCACCGCCGCCGGGGCCGACCGGGCGGGCATCGTGGAGATGCCCAGCGTGCCGTCGGTGTTGGCGGTGAAGCAGCCGGCGGCCGGGCCGGACCTGCACGGCAACAGCAGCACCGCCGTGCCCGCCCGCTGCTCGGCGGCCGTACCGATGGTGATGGCGGTGGCGCCGGTGAGGTTGCTGCCGCCGACGGTGACCGGGACCCCGCCGGCGATCGAGCTCTGGGCCGGCGTGACGGTGACGCCGCTGGGAGCGGTGGCCGGCGCGAGCGGCGTGGTGGACGTGGAGTAGCCCGGGTTCGCGTCGATCGAGGACGAGGTCGCTACCGTCGCCGTCTGGATCAGTGTCGGCGTCACACCGGTTCCGGTCACGGTCGCCGTGACCGTGACCGGTGGCAGGGAGCTCCCCCCGGAAAAGGGCCCGTTGCTGTTCGTGCAGCTGATGGTCTGGCCCGCCGGTGGACCGCAGATCCAGCCGGAGCCGACCGCGCCCCGCGGCACGACACCGGCCGGCACGGTCTGGGTGATCGAGATCGGGGAGTTCTCGGTGGCGCCGGGATCGACCCCGGCGGTGATCGAATAGGTGACCGGGTCACCGGGCTGCGGAGTGGCGCCGACCGAGCTGGTCTGGGACACGTTGAGATCGGGCACCGGATTGAAGGTGACCGCGCGGACGTTGTCGATCTCATGGAAGTCGGTCACCGAGCCGGTGGAGCCCACCCAGCCGAAGGCGAGCTGTCGGGGGAAGCCGGCGGCGGTCAACCAGGACGGTGATGGATACAGGCTCGGCGGCACGACCGGAAGCGCGCCCGCGAGGATGCGCGCTGCCCCGCCCACCGGCGTGAACCGGACCCGGTACTGCCCGGCGGGCGTGGTGAGGCCGGTGTCGGTGGTGAACGGGGAGGACGTGGTGTTGACGACCACCTCGACCGGCACCACCGACGCGGCCCGGGTGGCGGCCCGCAGCGGCAGGCCGGGCGTCGAGGTGCTCCCCGCGGTGCTGTTGACCGCGCAGTAGCCGACCCCGTTGCGGCCCGGACCACGGATCACGACCTGGCCGGGAACCCGCCCGTTGGTGGTCGAGATGTAGGGCGGGTTCGTGCAGCCGGTGCCCTGGTAGAGGCTGTTGCTGAAGTTGCCGAAGACGTCCAGCCCGATGCCCAGGTAGCCGTTGGACAGACCCACCGAGCCGCCGTTGAACGCCGCCGAATAGCCCAGCGATCCACCCGGCTGGCCAATGATGGACGGGGACAGCGGGTTGGCCGGATCAACCGCGGCGAGCGCGAACGCGATGCCGTCCGCGCCCGGGTTGGTGCCGCCGTACTGGTAGGTGTTGAAGCTGACGTGCAGGCCCTGCGACGTCGGCACGCTGACCGCGCCGAACACCCCGCCCTCCCGCGTCGCGGTGGCGGGAGTGAGGCGCAGTTTGCCCGTGCCCTGTGGATCGGTGGACGTGGTGCAGCTCAGGAGCGGGCCGGTGGTCGGATTGCCCGCCGCGCTCAGGCAGGCTGCGTTGCTGGTGATCGAGGGTGGCACGCCCGGCACCGCCACCGCGCCGACGCCGTTCGCGGTGTTGTTGCGGAACGTCTGGTCGAACAGGACCGAACCGGCCGCCGAAGCCGGCCGTGGCGCGACCGCCAGGGCTCCGACGGTGACGGTGACGGCGGCCACCAGCGCGGCGGCGCTCGTTCGACGCCGGCCCGGGAACGACATGCGTACTCCCAGCTTTCACTTCCATCTCAATCTGGACTATAGCCATGTTTCAGGCATCAAGGTCGCGTGCTGGGATAAAGACCATGAAAGCGGACCGACCTCTCCGGTCACGCCGGGGAGGTCGGTCCGCAGGGGGCTGGAGGCGCTGTCAGCCCTCGATGTCTCGCGGGTCGCGGCTGCGCGGGTACGTGTTCTTCTCCCCGATCGTGCCGTCCTGCTTCTTGATCACGTGCTCGACGCCACGGTCGGCTGCCATCTCGCGACCCTGGGCCTGCGCGTCGGCCTTGGAGTCATGCGTGGTGCTGGCCCGCTCGTTGCCCTCGGGCCGGTTCTTCCACTGCCCGTCCTCGTGGTACGTGTCGACGTCACCCTTGGTCATCGCCGGCTCCTCCCTGCGTCTGAACTGTCACCTCATCAGTTGCCCGGAGCCGTTCTGGGCAAACGTGGGTCCCAGGGTCCTCAACAGACGATGACGCTGCCCGTCACGTGGACTGGCAGTTGCTGCTCGTCCGCTTGATGATCTGTTCGCGCTCGTCGGTGGTGATACCCGACGGCTCCCCGTCGAAGTGCGTCTCCACCTTGTCCCAGCCGCGGCGCTGCTCGTAGTGCAGGTGGGGGGCGCCGGAGTTGCCGGTGCTGCCGAGCTTTCCGATCTGGTCGCCCTGGGCGACCCGCTGACCCTCCCGGACCAGCGGCGGCTCCAGCAGGTGCAGATACTGGGTCTCCCACTTGCCGCCGTGGTCGATCTTCACCCAGTAGCCGCCACCGCGACCACGCGGGCCCTCCGGATTCTCCGGGTTACGCCCGCCCACCGACCCGTTGACGCCCGCCACCGTGACCGTGCCGGCGTACGACGCGAGCACCGGTCGCCCCCACGCCTCACCTTCGGTCGGAAACAGGTCGACGTCGAAGTCGTCGTGGCCGGGATAGGTGCTGAGCTGCCAGGTCTCGCCGCACGCGACGGGAAGTTGAAAGAGCGGACGCGGGCCGGGCGACCGCAGCATCGGTACGACGACCAGGGCGGTGCCGATGAGGGCCACGACCGCGACGACCGCGAGGAGAACCCGGACGGTGCGAGTGCGGACGCGGCGGTGGCTGCGGACTCTGGTGGGGTGGCCGGTCGTCACCGCACCGAGCATGGCAGACCCCGGCAACGCGGCAACTCCGGGTCGCGCTCGCCGCCCGAGGTGACATTGCAGTCGTATCGCCAAACGGGTACGGTGGGATGCAATGCAGTTGCATTGAATACCAGAGAGGTCCCCTCATGCACGTGATCCCGCTGTCCGAGGCAACCCCCGACCTGGTCGACCTGGTGGGCGGCAAGGCGGCCGGACTGGGCGAGCTGATCCGGCTGGGCGAACGGGTCCCCGAGGGGTTCTGCGTCACGGCCGAGGCTCACCGGGTCGGTGTCATCCCGCAGGCGGAGATCGTCGCCGCGTACGAGCGGCTCGGCGCGGGCCCCGTGGCCGTGCGCTCCAGCGCCACGGCGGAGGACCTGCCGGACGCGAGTTTCGCCGGGCAGCAGGACACCGTCCTGAACGTCACGGGCGCCACCGAGCTGATCGCCGCGATCGAAAAGTGCTGGGACTCTCTGCACACCGCCCGCGCGACCGCCTACCGCGACGCCCGTGCCATCGATCATGGGGCGGTGCGGATGGCCGTCGTCGTGCAACGCATGATCACCCCTGCGGTCGCGGGAGTGCTGTTCACCGCGAACCCCCTGACCGGCCGCCGCGACGAGATGGCGGTCGACGCGGCGCCGGGGCTCGGCACCACCGTGGTGGACGGCGCCACGACCGTGGACCACTACGTCCTCGACGGCGTCACCCGGGACGACGCGGGATGCCTGACGGCGGCGCACCTGGCGGAGCTGCGGACCACCGGTGCGCGGCTACAGGATCACTTCGGCCGCCCACAGGACGTGGAATGGGCGATCGACGGGGACGGCCTGCTGTGGTTGTTGCAGTCGCGGCCGATCACCAGCCTCTTCCCCCTCCCTCCCGGGACCGGCAAGCCCCTCCCCCGCGTCTACCTGGAGTTCGGCCACGTTCAGGGCATGCTGCAACCGGTCACGCCGATGGGCATGGCCACACTGCGGACCCAGATCGCCGCGATGCTCGCCTCGCTCGGCGTCCGCGTCGAGATCGTCGACATCGGCGGCCGCCTCTACGGTGACCTGACCGAGCTGGCCCGGAGCCGGTCGTCCCGCAAGCGCCTGGTCAAGCTCATGGCGGTCGACTTCGGCCCCCGGGCGCAGGCGGTGATGGAGCACGTCCTGACGGATCCGCGGTTCGCACCGACCACGGGCAGCACCCGACGCGGCGCGACGGGCGGAGCCGCGTCCCTGCGTACGGCCGGCCGCGCGGTGGTGGGGATCCTGCGCGCGCTGGCCCGTCCCGACGCGGCGCGGATCCGGATGTTCGAGGCGATCGAGCAGATGAGACAACGGTCGGCCGCTCCCGGTGACCTGCGAACCGCCGCCGACCGCCTGCGCTTCCTGCGGGCCGAGGACACCGAGGACAGCGCCGACGCCATCATGTGGCCCATCGTGGCGGGGATGCTCGCCGCCGCGTTGCCGGCTGCGCTGCTCAAGGGTGTCGCGAGCGCGGACGAGATCCACCACGTGCTGGGCGGGATGCCGCACAACGTGACCATCGAGATGGATCTGGCACTCTGGCGGCTCGCCCGGGGCGCGGACGAGCACCGTCAACTCCTGCTCGACACCCCGCCGGACGAACTGGCCGCCCGCCACCTGCGCGGCGAGCTGCCCGACATCGGGATGGCCGCGTTCCTGGACGCCTACGGTCATCGCGGCGTCGCCGAGGTCGACCTCGGCGTACCGCGCTGGGCGGAGAATCCGGCACCGGTCTTCGCGGCGATCGCCAACTACCTGCGGGTCACCGACCTCGAGCAGGGGCCCGACCGGCGGTTCGAACGGGCCGCCGCGGCGGCCGAGACCGCGCTCAAGGACCTGGTCGTACGGGCCCGCCGTCGCCGGCCGGTACGCGGCACGATCGCCGGGTTCCTGCTCCGCCGCGCGCGGTCGTTGGCCGGCCTGCGGGAGGCCGGCAAGTTCGCCGGGCTGTACCCGCTGCGGGAGACGCGCCGGCAACTGCTGCTCATCGGCGCCGACCTGACCGGCGCCGGCCTGCTGGAGCAGCCCGACGACATCATGTTCCTCACCCTGGACGAGGTGGAGGCCGCCGTGCACCAGGGCACCGACCACCGGGTCACGGTCGGTGCCCGCAGAGCGGTGCACCGCCGGGAGCTGCGTCGCAGGTCGGTACCGGTGGCGTTGCTGTCCGACGGCACCGACGTGGAGACCGTCCTGCCGGCGGCCCCCGCCCCCGACGGCACCCTCGCCGGTGTGGGCGCGTCGGCGGGCCGGGTGACCGGCCCCGCCCGGGTCGTGCACGACCCCGGCACCGCCCACGTCGAGCCCGGCGAGGTTCTGGTCGCCGCGACCACCGACCCCGGCTGGACGCCGTTGTTCCTCACCGCCTCGGCGCTGGTCACCGAGACCGGCGCGATCATGGCGCACGGCCCCACCGTGGCCCGGGAGTACGGCATCCCCGCCGTCATCTGCGTGCCCGACGCCACCCGGACCATCTCCACCGGTCAGCTCGTCACCGTCGACGGCGGCGCCGGAACCGTCACCGTCCACCGACCGCCGGCTCACGACCACGAGGACGAGGAATGACCGACACGAAGGTCCCGACGAGGGCGAAGGTGACTCCGCTGCTCCGCCGTGCGGCCGCCATGGAGGGAGCCATGTGGCGCAGCCTGTACGTGTGGGCACGGCGCAAGCCCCTGCCGCTGGCACCGGGCGACGACCCGTTCGGCTACCTCGGCGTGGTCAAGCCGATCCTCGGCATCTTCATCGCCCTGTCCGTCGTGGAGATTCCGATCTTCGACCTCATCGTCACCCGCGTGGTGCCGTGGCGGCCGGCCCGCTGGATCGTGCTCGGCCTCGGCATCTGGGGTCTGCTCTGGATGGCCGGCCTCTACGCGAGCATGCAGATCCACCCGCACATCGTCGGTGACAAGGGCCTGCGGGTACGGCTGAGTTCGGGCATCGACATCTGGATCCCGTGGACGGACATCGAGGCCCTGCGCAAGCGTTACCGCTCGCTGCCCTCGAGCAAGTCGGTGCAGGTCGAGCAGGAGGGCGAACGCCGCGTCCTGAACATCTCGGTCGGCAGTCAGACCAGCGTCGACGTCCTGCTGCGCCGGCCGACGACCTTCGACCTGCCCAAGGGCCGGTCCGAGCCGATGGACGAGCTGCGGCTCTACGCAGACGATCCCGACGGCCTCCTGCGCAGCGCTCGCGGCACCCCCGCGACCGGAACCGTCCGCCGGTAGCTGCCGCGCGCTGGCGGAGTGTCCGGGCCAACCACTCTGAGATGATCGAGGTCATGCCCAAGAAGGTCGATCACCAGGAGCGACGCACCCTCATCGCTGACGCGCTGATGCGGGTCGCCGCGGATCAGGGCCTGGAGGCCGTCAGCCTCCGTCACGTGGCTGCCGAGGCCGGCGTGTCCGCCGGCATGGTCCAGCACTACTTCCGCACCAAGGACGAGATGATGGCGTTCGCGCTGAGCGTGGTCCGCGAACGCGGCCAGATCCGGGTCACCGGGGCGATGGAGCGACTGGGCCCGGACCCCTCCCCCCGGCTGCTGCTGCGCACGATGATCGCCGCCCTGCTGCCACTCGACGAGCGGACCCGCGACGACGGCCGGGTGGCGCTGGCGTTCCTCGCGTACACCGCCGTGCGGCCCGCGGCCGCGCCCAGCCTGCGCGAGGACACCGCGCAGCTGACCGGGTTCATCGCCAGCCTCCTGCCCCCTCGGAACGCCGACGCCGCCGCGGCCGGCCTGCTGGCGCTCATGGAAGGGCTGGGCGTCTATCTGCTGGGTGGGCAGTACACCGCGGAGCAGGCCATGGCGGCGCTGGATGCCCACCTCGACCTGCTCTTCGGCGTCGACGCTGCCTGAGCAGCGGCCGACGGGAGCCGAACGCGCTCAGCAGCGGGGCACGTTCGGGATGTACCCGTCGTAGCCGGTCAGCACGTACGCGTCGGAGACGTAGCGGTTGGTGCCGATCCGGTTCCAGACGGCGGTCGTGCCGTACGGGCCGGTGACCGTGGTCCCGACGGCCTGGCAGTAGATGGCGACGGTGGCGCCGTCGGCGACCGAGCCGACGACCGGATAGCCGGCGCCCGGGCCGGAGCGCACGTTGAGGTTGGCCGACTCGGTGTTCACCGTGCCGGACCCGATGCCGGTGATTCCGTTCACCAGTTGCAGGTAGTAGGTCCAGTTCCAGTTCGGGCCGGGGTCCGTGTGCGTGGCGCCGGGCACCTCGACGTGCCCGATGATGTGCGCCCGGTCCCTCGGGATGCCGTACTTCGTCGTGAGGGTGCGGGTGAGCGCCGCCGACGAGCGGTACATCGCGTCGGTGAACCACGCGGGGTTGTCGACGTACCCCTCGTGCTCGATGCCGATCGACTGGGTGTTGTAGGTCCAGTTGCCGGCGTGGTGGGCGATGTCCTTTTCCCGGACCGACTGGGTGACGGCCCCGTCGGAGGACCGGAAGGTGTAGTGCGCGCTGACCTTGGCCGCCGGGTTCTGGAACCAGCTGATGGAGCCGGCGTAGGAGCCCTGCGTCATGTGGATGACCACGCGGGTGACCGGGTGGCTGCCCGGGCGGCTGGCCACCGTGTAGTTGCTCGTGCTGGCCGGCGCCCACGCGGCCGGCCCGTAGTCGGTGCTGAGGGTGCCGATTCCGCCGAGCACCGCGGCCCGCTCCAGGACGCCCCGCCGGGGCGCGACCGGCCGACCCGCCACCGCCTCGCCGCGCGCCGAGGTGAATCCGGCGCGCAGCAGGTCGTAGACGGTGTCCGCGTGCAGCCGCGCGATCGACGGGTCGCTGGCGCCGCCGTACCGGGCGATCGGCGCGTACCAGGCGTTCACGTCGTCGCGGGTCGCGGCGGTGAGGCCGGTCTGATCGGCGTACGCGCGCAGCACGGCGGCCGCCCCGAGAACGTTCGCGGCGGGTTCGGTCCGCAACGCGGCCTGGCTCAGCCGGGTGAGCGCCACCGCCTCGTCCAGGGTGCGCACCTGCGGGTTGCTCGCCAGGTGCATGAGCCCGTACCCGCCGGCGGCGCTCGCCGTACCGGCGTGCATGTCCAGCCGCGACTCGGCGTACCCCAGCGCCAGCAGCAGGTCGCGCGGGACGTCGTACCGGGCGGCAGCGGTGTCGAACGCGGCGTTCAGCGGGCCGGACGACACCGGCGCCCCGGCCGGGTCGGCAGCCGCCGGTGACACGGCCACGACGGAACCGGCCAGGGCGGTGGTCAGGGTGAGCAGGCCGCCGAGCAGGAGCCGACCCCGGCGGAAGGTGCGTACGGCCATTGCCACTCCTTGCGATGGATGGGGTCGGTCTGCCGGTGAGCCGCCGGCCTCGGCGGTCCGGCTAATCAGCACCAGCCGTTGACCGGACCGTTCACACCGGTCCAGAGGTAGGCGTCGGACACCCAACTGCCGTCGCTCAACCGGTCCCAGAGCGCGGTGGTGCCGTACCGCCCGGTGTGGGAGGTGCCGTTGGCGGAGCAGGAGACGGAGACGGTGGCGCCGTCGGCCAGCGAGCCGAGCGCTCCGTAGCCCGTGCCGGGCCCGGCGCGACGGGTCAGCGCCCCGCCGCCGTTCGCGTCGACCACCGCCTGGGTGAGGCCGAGCGCGCCGTAGTTGTACAGACCCGCTCCCGCACCGGCCCAGGCCGAACCGTGCCGTGCCCCGCCCTGGTACGCGGCGGCGCCGTTGGCCAACACCCACTTGCCGATGTCGTGGTCGGCGATCGGCACGTACGCGCTGTTCTGCCGCAGCCCGAAGTGGACGTGCCGACCGTAGGCGGCGCCGCCGCAGGTGACGTCCGTGCCGGTGTTGCCCAGGAAGGCGCCCTGACCGACGCTGGCGCCGTTGACGGAGATGCTGTTCCAGAGGTGGTAGTAGTCGGTCGAGTAGCCCCGGTCGTGAATGACCCGGATCCACCCCTGACACATCGTGTACGCCGCGCCGGCCCGGGCCGCTCGGACCACCTGGTCGCCGCCGGCCAGGTCGACCGAGCTGTACGGCGACTCGTTCCCGCCCCAGCCGTGCGGGCCGCTGGTGAGCGTCCACGTCTGGCCCACCGCGAACGGCAGGGCCATGCCGGTCCGGTAGTCCCCGCCCGCGTACATCGGGGTCGGGGTGGTGGTGAGAACGGTCCTCTCCCGACCGTTCACCAGGGGCGACTCGGCGGACAGGTCGCCGAAGGCCGCCTCACCGTCGAAGGCGACCCGCCACCCGGACGGGTCCTGCCGGGCGATGAAGACCGAGCCGGTCGGGTGGGCGTCCTCCTGGCGAGGCGCGAGGGCGACGGCGGTGCCGAACGCCCACCGGCCGCTGGTGCGGCTGACGGTGATGCGGGTGTCCCGCGCGGCCACGGCCGTGTGCGGGCCGGCCGAGCCGAGCAGTTTGGCGGTCACCGCGGCGGTGAGGGCGGGGGTGTCGGCCGCAGCGGCGGCGGCGCTGGGCGCCGCCCCGATGAGGCTCGTGACCGTCAGCAGGGCCGTGGCCGCGCCGGCGGACCATCGTCGAGCGTGTCTCATGGTGACCTCGCTTCCGGGATGTGGGGTCAGGCCGGGACCACGGAAAGCCGGGGGCCGGCGGCGGGCGGCGTGCCGGCCAGGCTGAGCAGGGTGTGTCCGGTGGCGTCGTCGACCACGGCGACCCGCACCGCGTCGGGTTCCCGGTCGGTCAGTGGCACGGCGAACACCGCCGTCACCAGGCGGCCCTGGTATCGGGCGGCATGCCCGACGAAGCGCCAGTCGCCGTCGTCCCAGTGCTCGCGTACGTCGGAGCGGAGCAGCGGCGCCACCCGCCGGTAGGCGTCGCTGAGTTGCAGTTGCTGCACGGTGGCGAGCAGCGGCACGCCGGAGCCACCGCGCAGCGGATGGGTCAGCCGGGCCCGCAGCCGGCGCAGCGGCAGCAGCCAGACGTGGTCCAGCTCCGGCGAGAGCGCCACCACGGCGGCAAGTTCGACGAGCAGCACGCCGACACCGGCCGCCGGCCGCCCGGCCAACGCGGTCGACCAGCCCTCGGTGGCCAGCAGAGCCGACCCGCCCGCCACCGCCAGCAGTCCGGCCCGTGCCAGGCTGCGCCCGGAGACCGGGGTGGGCCGGGCACTCAGGCAGCCGCAGGAGGAGGTCGGGGCGGCGCGGCGGGCGTACGCGAGGTAGCCGAGGAAGGCGACGGCCAGCACGGTCGCGGCCAGCGCCTCGGCGCGCAGGACGGGTGGCAGCAGGAGCAGCCCGCCGAGGGTCACTTCGATGCCGCCCAGCAGCCGGTACGCGGGCAGCGCCCGGTCCTGCCCGACCAGCCGGGCGAGCGCGGACCGGTTGGCGACCGCTGCGGCGTGCGTGCTGACGAGCTTGACGCGGGCGGACCAGATCAGTACCGCGCCCACGACCAGTGGCTGGAGCGTCGCGATCAGGTCGATCATGATTCTCCCCTCGAATGTCTCCGGCGGGCGGCACGCCGATGCGCGGAGGCGCGCCGCCCGGGGGTCCGGTCAGGCGGCGGCGTAGACGGTGGCGATGTCGACCTCGTTGGTGTCCGGGTGCCAGGCGCCGAGCACCTGGACGTGCCGACCGACCCGCAGCAGCGACAGGTCGCTGACCGCCGGGGTGCCGTTGTAGACCGCGGCGGACCGGTCGGGCACGACGTGCGCGACGATCCGTCGACCCTGGTGGTCGAGGTGCAACACGTTGCGGCCGACCGCGGCGATGTGCCCGTGCAGGTTGACGATGTTGAGCCAGACGGAGTCGGCGGCGAGTGTGCCGTCGGGCAGGCGGACACCGCGGGCGTAGAGCCCGTCGCCGATGGCCACCTTGTCGAACGTGGTGGGGTGCAGCTTCCAGATGCTCGTGCCGTCGGTGATCCGGATCGAGTGCAGCACGGTGTCCGAGCCGGTGACCAGCAGCATGCTGCCGGAGATCTTGCTGATCCGACCCTCGGCGAAGTTCGGGTCGGGCGCGCCCGAGTCGATGGTCGCGGGTTCGGCGGCGAAGGCCGCCTCGGGGGCCAGCGAGCCGAGGCCGGTGGCCCCGACCACGCCGCCGAGCGCCGCGGTGGCGAGCAGCCGCCGGCGGTCCAGGGTCTGGTTCATGGTGGCGCCCTTTCGTTCAGACCGTGTCGACCGAGCAGGGCCGGAGCCCCGCGGAGAGACTGGCGATCGCGCTGTACGCGGCCGGGGTGAGATCGATGATCCGGTTGCTGCCGCAGGCGGAGCCGCAGCAGGTGCGCTCGCCGCAGAACAGGTCGGTCTGCGGCCCGCAGTCGGCGATCGTGGTGCCGACCCGGGCGCCGTTGCAGAGGTTGGTGGTGTAGTGCCGGAAGCCGCAGCCGCGCCGGGCCATCCCGGTCACCCCGCACCGGTCCGGGCGGGTGATGGCCAGACACGCGTCCGAGGTGTTCGGCCAGGCGTGCTGGTAGTTGCCCGAGCTGCAGGTGCCGCAGGCGCCGCCGCCGGCCGTGCCGCAGGGACCCCAGGCGCTGCCGCAGCAGAACCAGGACACCTCGCCTCGCAGAGCTGCCATGGGTGCCTCCTCTCTGGCATGAGGATTAACAGAGACGGATATCAATATTGATGACGATTGTTGTGTAGCAAACTGTCGAAGTCAACGGACTGATCGAAGGTTTTCTACGTACTGTTTGCCGCGTCCGGCGTCGGCACCCCTGGTGAACGGGCGAGGATGGGCCGATGAGCCGCGTTCTTCGGTCCCGGCCGGTGCTGGTGGAGGAGGCGCACCGGGCAACCCCCTTCGAGATCTTCTTCGGGACGGCCCTCTATCTCGTCGGCCGGTTCCTGTTCCTGCGGCTGACCGTCCGCACCTCGCCGGGTCAGCTCGTCGGGATCGGTGTGACGCTGCTGCTGGTGCCCGTCGCCGGGTTCGTGCCCGCACAGGTGGCCATGGGCCTGCTCGCCGCCTTCCTCGCCACCCTGGCCCTGTACGAGAGGCTGACCCTGACCGCGCTGGTCGACTAGCAACGTCGCGTCACCGACCACTGCGGATCGACGAGGATTGTGCCGGGCCCGTCCCGCGTGACAGTGTGCGGAGACTCGGGGCCGGAGGGGGCGGTTGCACATGCTGACGATCGATGAGGTGACCGTCGGGTACGGCGACGCGCCACCCGTCCTCCGGGACGTGACGGTGACGGTCCGCCCGGGTCGGGTGCTGGCGTTGACCGGGTCGTCGGGCGCGGGCAAGACCACCCTGCTCAACGCCATGGCGGGGCTGCTGCGGCCGCGCGACGGCGCGGTGACCGTCGAGGGACATCGGCTGCGCGACCGTGATCACGCGGTGGACCACCGGATCGTTCTCATCCCGCAGGACAACGGGCTGGCCCCGATCCTGACCGCCGCGGAGAACGTGCAGGTGGCCCTCGTCGCCGGCGGCGTGGCACCACCCGAGGCGCGCCGGCAGACCGCCGCGACGCTCGCTCAGCTCGGTCTCGCCGGCCAGGCCGACCAACTGGTCGAGGAGCTGTCCGGAGGCCAGCAGCAGCGTACGGCCATCGCCCGCGGCCTGGCGCTGCGCGGCGGCGTGCTGCTGGCCGACGAGGTGACCAGCGAACTGGACGCGGGCAACCGGCAACGGGTGCTGGATCTGCTGCACGACGAGGCCCGGCGGGGCGCGGCCGTCGTGTTCGCCACCCACGACGCCGAGGTGGCCGCCTCCTGTGCGGCGGAGCTGCACCTGGTCGACGGGCGGGCGGAGATCGTGCGCGGTTGAGACCCGGCCGGTAGGTAACCGGTCCGCATCGATCCGCACACGCGGGGCGGTGGGCGCGTTGGCTGCTCGATAGCGTGACCGTCAATGCTGGCCATCATCGGGGGAGCGCTCGCCGCCCGCCGGGCACAAGCCCTGGCGGTGCTCCTGCTCGCGGTGCTCGCCAGTGCCGCCGCCGCGGCCGCCCCCAGCTACGTGGCCGCGGCCGGGCGGGCCCTCGCCAGCGACGAGTTCTCCACCGCCGACCCGGACGAGCTACGGCTGCGGCTCGTCGACCCCACGGAATACCCGGGAATGCCGGGCAACCCGGCCAGAGGCGTGTTCGGCGTTCAGGTCGAGCGACTCGCGCCGGCCGGGTTCGCTGTCGTCCTCGGCGCGCAGAGCGGCGGCGTCGCCACCGGCCCGGCCGGGCGCATCACCTCCAACCTGATCTTCCGAACTGGCGTGTGCGAACGGGTCGCCGTCGTCGGCGCCTGCCCCCGGTCCACCGCCAAGGACCAGCTTCCCGAGGTGCTGGTCAGCACGAACACCGCTGCGCATCTGGGCGTGGCCGCCGGCGGCGAGTTCACCTTCGGCAAGGTGCCGGTGCGGGTGGCCGGCGTCTACCGCCCGCTGGACGCGACCGACCCGTTCTGGCTCGGCGGCGAATACCTTCGGCCACCCGCACCGGGCTCGGCGTCCGCGTCGGCCGTGGGCAGCGCAGCGGACGCCATCTTCACCGCCGAGTCCGCACCCCTGGCCGACGAACAAGCCATCCTGTATCGATCGACGGCCGACCTGTTCGTTACCGAACAGATGTTGTCCACCAGGTCGGCGCAGGACCTGCGGGCCACCGTCGCGGCGGTGACGCGCGACGGGAGCCGCGAGGGTTTCGGTGCCGGCACCGCACTGCCGCGCCTGCTCGATCGCATCACCCTGCAGCGTGAGCAGCTGGCCGCGGGGGTGACGCTGGGTGCCGGGCTGCTCGTCCTGCTCTGCTGGCTGGTGCTGTTCGTGGCGGTCAGCTCGGCGGCCGACGAGCGCCGACCGGAACAGGGCCTGCTTCTCCTGCGCGGGGTGCAGCGCCGACGGCTCTGGGCACTGGCGATCGGCGAGCACGCCGTGCCCGTGCTGGTCGCAATTCCCCTGGGCTGCCTGGGCGGCCTCGCCGCCGCCGACCTGCTCGCCGCGCAGACCCTGCCCGCCCGTGCCGATGTCATGGTGGACGCGACCGTGATCGGCTACGCCGCCGTCGGCGCCGCCGGCGCGCTCACCGCGGTGCTGCTGGCCCAGGTGCGGGCCCTGTCCGCACCGGTCGTCGACCTGCTGCGCCGGGTGCCGGCACGGATGCGGGGATGGCGGGCGACCGTCGGCGACATCGTCGCGGTGTCCATCGCGGTGGCCGCCGTGGTGCAGTTGCGCTCCGGCGGGTCGCCCTCGGGGTTGGCCCTGCTGGCACCGCTGGCCGGCGCGCTCGCCGCGGGCGTCCTGCTGGCGCGGGTCGCCATGATCGCCGGAGCGGCGGTGGGGGCGCGGCTGCTCGCCCGGGGCCGGACGACCATCGGCCTCGCCCTGGTCCAGGTGGCCCGCCAGCCACGCTTCCGGCCACTGATCGCGCTGCTCACCGTGGTTGTGGCGATGCTCGCCTTCACCGCCGCGACGAGCGAGGTCGCGTCGGCCGCCTACGCGGATCGGGCCACCGTCGAGGTCGGGGCACCCCGCGTGGTCGGCGTCGACGCGATGTCGCACCGGCACCTGCTGGAGTCCGTCCGGGCCGCCGACCCCGAGGGTCGCTTCGCGATGGCCGCGACGGTGAAGGATGTGGCCACCGGAGCCGGCACATCGGTGCTCGCCGTGGACTCCGACCGCCTGGCGATGGTGGCCGCGCCACACCCGTCGTACGGCGTGGCCCTGGCGGACGTCGCGCGAGAGCTCCGCCCGGATCCGCCGGGAGCACCGATCCTGCTGCGGGGGCGTCAGCTCACCGTGGCCCTGTCCGCGAGCTACGACGAGGAGGCCTTCGGCGGCAACCGTGTCCGCCTCTTCGTCTCGGTCGCCAGCAGGGCCGGCACCCGCCGGATCACCGCCCACAAGGACATCAAACCCGACCTGCGGGAATACCGCGTGGAGGTGCCCGAGTGCGCGCAGGAATGCCGGTTGGTCAACCTCGAGATCGTCGCTCCGGTCACCCCCGGCCCGTTGACGGTTCGCTTCGAGGAGTTGCGCACCGGTGACAGCGACGCCGAGCGGCTGACCGGTGCGGAGTTGACCGATGTTCGGCGGTGGCGGCAGTCAGACCCGATGGACACGGTGCTCACCACCACGAGTGGCCCGGATGCCGCTCTGGTTTTCGACGTGGCGGAGGGCCGACGGTCCCGGTCGCTGGGCATCGCCGTCGTCGATGCGCCGTTCCCGTTACCCGGTTGGTCGACTCGGTCCAAGGCGACGCCCGTGCACGGGATTCATCCGTACGAGGGGATCGACGGCTCGGTGACCCAGGCGTTGATCGAGGGCCTGGCGGACGGGCTGCCCCGACTCGGGCCATCCGGCATGATCGTCGACCTGGAGTACGCCGACCGGCTCGCCGTCGCCGGCCAGACCGGTGTCAAGGAGGTCTGGATGACGCCGACCGCGCCGCCGGACATCCTCGATCGGCTGCGGGCCCAGGGCCTGGTCGTCAAGTACGACCGGACGATCACCGGCGTGAGCCAGGACTTCGACCGGCAGGGTGCGGCGCTGGCGTTGCGATTCAACCTGTTCGCCGCGCTGGCCGGGGTCCTCATCGGAGCGGCCGGCCTGATCGCGGCGGCGGCGGCCGATCAACGCAACCGGGTCGCGATGCTGGTGGCGCTCCGACGGCAGGGGCTGCGCGCACGAGCCGTCCGCGGCGGCTACGGGTGGCCGGTCGCGGTCGCCACCGTGTCGGCCGGTCTGGCGACCCTGGTGATCTGGCTCCTCACCCGCGGTGGGCAACGCCTGTTCAGTGACGGCCGGTCGCCGGTCCCGTTGCCCGACTGGCCGGACGTCGGCCGACTGCTGTTGTTCGCGGCGCCCACGGTCGCGCTCTTCGCCGTCACCGCGGCGGTGCTCGGCCGGTTCGTCGCCGCCTCGGTTCGTCGCCGGACCGGCCGATGACCGCCGCACCGCCCGCGGAGGGCGTACCGGTCACCTGCCACCGGCTGATCCACATCTACTCGACCGGGACCGGGGACGTGGTCGCGCTCTCCGGGGTGGACCTGCAGATCGCCGCCGGCGAGATGCTCGCGCTGGTCGGGCCGTCCGGCTCCGGCAAGTCCACCCTGGTCTCCATCCTCGGCGGGCTCATGCGGCCCAGCGCCGGCCGGGTGTACGTGGGCGAGCACGACCTGTCCCGGCTCTCCCCCGCCGAGCTGGCCGCCCTGCGCGGGCCCACGGTCGGCACGGTGCTCCAGGGCGCCGAGCGCAACCTGCTGCCGTACGTGTCGCTGTCGCGCAACATCTGGTTGGCCCAGCGGCCGGCGGCGCGGCTCGCCGGGCGTCGGCTGGATCCCCCGGAGGCGATCCTGGAACTGGTCGGTCTCGCCGGCGCCGGCGCGCGCCGCTCCGGCGACCTGACCCCGGGGGAGCGTCAGCGGGCCGCGCTGGCGCAGGGGCTCGCCGCCGGGCCCGGCCTGCTCCTGGTCGATGAGCCGACCAGTCAGCTCGACGGCGCCGGGCGCGACGAGGTGCTCTCCGCGCTGGCCACCATCAACTCCGAACGGGGGACGACGGTGGTCGTGGTGACCCACGACGGTGACGTCGGCGCCCAGTTGGGCCGAGCCGTCACCATCCGGGACGGTCGGGTGGGCGCCGAGGGCCGCAACGGCCGGGACTTCGCCGTGGTGGCCGGGGACGGCACGATCCAGCTGCCCCCGGAGACGTTCGCGGCCTTCCCGGCCGGGACGCTCTTCGAGGTCGACCACACCGACGAGTCGATCACCCTGCACGCCACGGTGCACCCGTCGACGCCCCGCAACGACGAGGTGGCGAGGGGCAGCGGCCTCACGTGAGCGGGGACGGGGATTCGGCGCCGGGCAGCACCAGTTTCGGCGTACCGGACCCGTCGGCCGGGACGGTCCAGACATCGGGCCGGCCGTCGCTCTGGCGCAGCGTGTAGGCCAGCGTGCCGGCGTCCAGCCAGGCCGCCTGGTCGTCGACGCTGGCCGTCTCCGCCGTCGCGGTCACCCGCATGGTCGCCAGGTCGAGGACCGACAGCCGCCAGCCCTTCGCCGGGTCGGCGTCGATGGCCTGCTTGAAGGCGATCCGCGTGCCGTCCGGCGACAGCGACGGACATTCGACGTTCTCCTTCACCGTCTCCACCCGGCGGGCGGCGACGTCACCCCGCACGAGGTACCGCTTTCCGCCCGTGGACATGGTCGCGTAGAAGACGTTGTCGTCGGCGGTGAAGGTGACGCCCCAGTAGTTGATGTCGGGGTTGCGGTGGGGGCGGCCGTCCCGGGTGACGGCGAACTCCTCGAGTGACAGCACGGCCGCGCCGGTGGTGGTGTCGAGGATTCCGGTGCGCGTGGAGAACCCGCTGGTGGTGTAGGAGTCGCCGCCGACGAACGTGGTCCAGGAGACCATCCGGCCGGAGGACGAGACCCGGGCCCGGTTGGGCAGGCCCGGCACGGGCAGAGACCGCGTCGGTCGCAGCGCGGCGTCGAGGACGACGACCTGGTACGTCCAGGGTGTCTCCGGCTTCAGGCAGACGCCCGTGCCGGCCGCCGCGTACACCCGAAGGCATTCCAGGCCGGACACGGTACGCGGCCCGGCGGGGTCGGCCGCGGCGACGGACGAGACGTGCCGGTCGGTGATCGCCAGCAGGCGCGGCCCGGGCGTCAGGGTGACCGCCTGGTCCGTGCCGGCGGCGGGCGACGGGGTGCGGTCCCGTTGCGCGGCCGTGGCGGTGTAGGCGGCCGCCACGCTGCCCAGCAGCACCGCCGAGACGGCCACCACGGCGAGCTTCGTTCGGGTCGACATCGCGGTCATCGGGGCACCTTCCGGGTGAACAGGCGGGACGGGGAGGCCAGCAGGAGCACCGTGGCGACGAGAACGACGGCGACGGCGAGCGCCGCGAGCCGGATCGCGGCCTCCGGTCCCCACGCCTGCCAGGTGAGACCGAACAGGACCGAGGAGACGAGGTACGCCAGCGCCTGGCCGGTCTGCACGAGCGCGATCCCGGTGGTCCGCAGCCGCGGTGGGAGCACCGGCCCGGCGAGCGCGACGAGCACGCCGTCGGTGGCCGCGTAGAACGTGCCGTACAGCGCCAGCGTCAGCGCGAGCACCGGCCAGCCGTGGACCGGGCCGGCGAGCAGCAGATACGTCGCGCCGAGGGCCGCGTAGCCACCCACCACCACCGGCAGCCGGCCGATCCGGTCGGCGAGCACACCGAGGGGAGCGGCGAGGACCAGGTAGGCCAGGCTGGTGCCCACCGCGAGCAGCGGGAACCACCGCAGGCCGAGGTCCTCGCGGCGCTGAAGCAGCAGGTAGACGAAGCCGTCGCCGATCGTGGCCAGCCCGAGCAGCGCCGCCGCCAGCAGCAGGCGGCGGGCGGGGCGGCTGCGCAGCAGGCCGAGCGCCTCACGTACGGAGACCTTCGGGTCGTCCGGGCCGGCCGTCGCCGCGCCGGGCGGGCGTTCCCGGACGAAGAGCACGAGCACGACGACCGCCAGTGCGGCGACGCAGAAGCTGGTGACGAAAACCGCGTCGTACGACTGCCCGACGGCCAGCAGGACCGCGAACGCGGCCAGTGGCCCGAGGAACGCGCCGACGCTGTCCATCGCCCGGTGCACACCGAACGCACGACCCAGCGCCTCGGGTGGCGTGGAGAGCGTGATCAGCGCGTCGCGCGGCGCGCTGCGCAGACCCTTGCCGAGCCGGTCGACGGCGATGACGGCGCCGATGGCCGGCACCGACCGGCCGGCGAGCAGCAGGCCGAGCTTGGCGACCGCCGAGAGCGCGTAGCCGACGCCGGCCACCAGCTTGCGCCGACGGAACCGATCGGCGGCGAAGCCACCGACGACCCGCAGGAGGGCGCTCGCGCCGGTGTGGACGCCGTCGAGCACGCCGAAGGCCAGTGGGCTGAGTTGCAGACCCAGCACCAGGTAGAGCGGCAGGACGGCGGTCACCATCTCGGCGGAGACATCGGTGATCAGGCTGACCGTGCCCAGTGCGACGACGTTGCCGCTGATCAGGGCCAGCCCGCGGCGGGGCCGGCCGGAGTCGGGCGGGTCGGCGTCCGGCCGGGAGACGGTCGACAGGTACACGAGCATCTCCTCGAATCGGTGGGCTGACGGTCAGCCATCCTGCGGAACGAATCGGACCGGAGACAAGGGACCGACGGTGGCGAACAGACACGCGGTGGGTGAACTCGGGGAGAACATCGAAATGTTTCGCTGCACGAGCGTACTGTTCATCTGGCCGTAGTCCGCCGGTTCGGCGACCTTCCTACGTTCCTTGCGCCTGACACACGCAGAGAAGGGGTCCTGGATGGACATTCGATTGCCTCGCCCGTCGGTGACGCTGGGGGCGGTCGCGGTGCTCGTCGCCGCCACCGCCGCCGTCGTCGTGACCGGCGCAGGAGCGGCCTCGGCGGCGACCGTGACCTTCACGCCGGTCGCCGACACCTACGTCCAGAGCGACACGGCGTCCACCAACTACGGCACGTCCACGCAGATCGTCGTCGACAACTCCCCTGTCCGGCGGTCGTTCCTGCGCTTCACCGTGAGCGGCGTCAGCGGCACGGTGACCACGGCCAAGCTGCGGCTGCGCACCATCAGCGGCAACAGTGGCAGCGACTCCGGTGGCACGTTCCGGAAGATGTCGAACACGAGCTGGTCGGAGACCGGCACCACGTGGAGCAACCAGCCGGCCGTCGACGGCGCCACGCTCGGCTCGATCGGGGCGGTCGCCGGCAACACCTGGTACGAACTGGACGTCCGGGCCGCGGTCACCGGCAACGGCACGTACAGCTTCGGGGTGACCTCCGCCAGTGGCGACGGCGCCTACTACGACTCGCGGGAGAGCGGAGCCGACGCCCCGCAGCTGGTGATCACGACCGGGACCACGCCGCCGCCCTCCGGCGACCCGGTGCTGGTGGGCGCCGGTGACATCGCCAACTCCGGCTCCGGCGACACCGCCACGGCGGCGCTGCTCGACGGCATCCCCGGCACGGTCTTCACCACCGGCGACAACGTCTACAGCAACGGCACCGCGGCCGAGTTCAGCAGCTACTACGCCCCCACCTGGGGCCGGCACAAGGCGCGTACCCGCCCGTCGCCGGGCAACCACGACTACAACACCTCGGGCGCCACCCCCTACTACAACTACTTCGGTACGCAGGCCGGCCCGAGCGGCCGCGGCTACTACTCCTACGACCTCGGCAACTGGCACGTCGTGTCGCTGAACTCGAACATCAGCATGTCGGCCGGCTCCGCCCAGGAGCAGTGGCTGCGCTCCGACCTGGCCGCCAGCAGCAAGCCGTGCACGCTGGCCTACTGGCACCACCCGCTGTTCACGTCGAGCTCCAACCACGCCCCGTCGACGTCGACGCGTCCGCTGTACCAGGCGCTCTACGACTACAACGCGGACGTGGTCGTCTGGGGGCACAACCACGTGTACGAGCGGTTCGGCCCGATGAACCCGACCGGTGGCTACGACGCCAGCCGGGGCATGCGCAGCTTCGTCGCCGGGATGGGCGGTGCGGACCACTACGGCTTCGGCACCATCCAGCCCAACAGCGAGGCTCGCAACAGTTCGGCGTTCGGGGTCCTGAAGTTCACCCTGCACGCCGGCAGCTACGACTGGCAGTTCGTGCCGGTCGCCGGGCAGACCTACAACGACAGCGGCACCGGCACCTGCCACTGATCCGTCGATCCCGCTGCGCTGTCCGCGGCGCAGCGGGATCGCCGTCCCCCGGGCCCCCCGGAGGACGCGGCGTCAGCGGGTACCGGCGGCGCGTCGCTTGTTGTAGACGTCGAAGGCCACGGCGACGAGCAAAACGAGCCCCTTCACCACCGACTGGGTCGACTGGTCGACACCCATCAGCTGCATGCCGTTGCTCATCACCGCCATGATCAGACCACCGACCATCGCGCCCACCACGGTGCCGACGCCGCCGGTGACCGCCGCGCCGCCGATGAAGGCGGCGGCGATCGCGTCCAGCTCGAACATGTTGCCGGCGGCGGGCTGGGCGCCGTTGGACCGCGACGAGTAGATGACGCCGGCGACCGCCGCCAGGAAGCCCATGTTGACGAACATCCAGAAGTTGACGGTGCGGACCTTCACCCCGGACAGCGCCGCGGCCGAGAGGTTGCCGCCGATCGCGTAGACCTGACGGCCGAAGACGGTACGGCGGGTCAGCAGCCCGTAGACCAGGACGAGGACCGCCAGGACGATCAGCACGATCGGAAGGCCACGGGCGTGCGCCAACTGCCAGGCGAAGTACATGATGACCGCGCCGACCGCGACCACCCGGGCGACGAACAGCGGGAACGACTCGACCGGCTGCTGGTAGCGGATGCGCGCGACGCGGGTGCGGAAACCGCTCACCGCGTACCCGGCTACGGCGACGGCGCCGATCAGCAGCGTGAAGGCGTCGAAGCCCTGCCCGCCGAGCAGTCCGTTGAGGAACCCCGCCGCGACGCGCTGATACTCGGCCGGGAACGGCGACAGCGAGATGTTGTCGAGCACCCGCAGGGTGAGACCACGGAACAGCAGCATTCCGGCCAGGGTCACGATGAAGGCCGGAATGCCGGCGTACGCCACCCAGAAGCCGTGCCAGGCGCCCACCGCGACGCCGACGACGAGCGCGGCCAGGACGCCGACCCACCACGGGTAACCCTGCTGGATCACCAGGACCGCGGAGACGGCTCCGGTCAGCGCGACCACGGACCCCACCGACAGGTCGATGTGCCCGCCGATGATGAGGATGACCATCCCGATCGCGAGCACCAGGATGTACGAGTACTGCAGGACGATGTTGGTGATGTTCCCGGGGCTCAGCGACACCCCGTCGGTCAGGATCGCGAAGAGCGCGACGATAACGACCAGGGCGACGTAGATCCCGCTCTGCCGCAGGTTGTTCAGCACCAGGGCCCGCAGGTCGCTCGTCCCGGTGTGCAGGGCGGCGGCCGGGGCGCTGTCCGGGGGCGTCGGGCGCTCCGTCGACGGGGTCTTGATGCTGGTCATCCGACGAGCTCCTTGTCCTTGGTCATCAGCTCCATGAGGCTCTCCTGGGTCGCCTCGCCGACCGGCTTCTCACCGGTGATCCGGCCGACGGCGAGGGTGTAGATGCGGTCACACATCCCGAGCAGCTCCGGCAGCTCGGAGGAGATGATGATCACCGCCTTACCCTCGGCCACGAGCCGGTTGATGATCGTGTAAATCTCGTACTTGGCCCCGACGTCGATACCGCGCGTCGGTTCGTCCAGGATCAGCACGTCGGGGTCGGTGAAGAGCCACTTCGACAGGACGACCTTCTGCTGGTTGCCGCCGGAGAGCTTGCCGACCACCGCCATGACGCTGGGCGCCTTGATGTTCATCTCCCGCCGGCTCGCCTCGGCGACCTTGATCTCCTCGTTGCCGTTCACCCAGCCCAGCCGGGCCAGTCGGGCCAACGCGGCGGCGGAGACGTTGCGGCGGACGTCGTCGATGAGGTTCAGGCCGAACCGCTTGCGGTCCTCGGTGACGTAGGCGATGCCGTTGTCGATCGCCTCCGCGACGGTACGGGCCTTCACCTCCCGCCCGTGCACGAACAGCCGGCCGCTGATGTCCCGGCCGTACGACCGGCCGAACACGCTCATCGCCAGCTCGGTGCGTCCGGCACCCATCAGCCCCGCGATGCCGACGACCTCGCCGGCCCGCACGGACAGGCCGACGCCCTCGACGACCAGCCGGTCCTGGGTCGGGTGCCGCACCGACCAGTCCTCGATCCGGAGCACCTCCTCACCCGGGGACGACACCCGGTCGGGGTAGAAGCTGTCCAGGTCGCGCCCGACCATGCCCCGGATGATCCGCTGCTGGCTCACGTCCTCGGCCCGCATGTCGAGGGTCTCCACGGCGCGCCCGTCCCGGATGACCGTGGTCGAGTCGGCGATCGCGGTGATCTCGTTGAGCTTGTGGGAGATCATGATGCAGGTGATCCCCTGCTCCTTGAGCTGGCGCAACAGGTCGAGCAGGTGCGCCGAGTCGACATCGTTGAGGGCGGCGGTCGGCTCGTCCAGGATCAGCAGGCGCACCTTCTTCGACAGCGCCTTCGCGATCTCCACGAGCTGTTGCTTGCCCACGCCGAGCTGGATGACGGGGGTGACCGGGTTCTCGTGCAACCCGACGGACGCCAGCAGCTCCGCCGCGTCGGCGTTGGCCCGGTTCCAGTCGATGAGCCCGCTGCGACCCCGCCGTTCGTTGCCGAGGAAGATATTCTCGGCGATCGACAGGTACGGCACCAGGGCCAGCTCCTGGTGGATGATGACAATGCCGTTGGCTTCGCTGTCGCGGATGCCACGGAACTGCATCGGCTTGCCGTCGAACAGGATCTCGCCGTCGTACGAGCCGGCCGGGTGGACGCCGGACAGCACCTTCATCAGGGTGGACTTGCCGGCGCCGTTCTCACCGCAGATGGCGTGGATCTCCCCCCGGCGTACCGAGAGGGTGACGTCCTCCAGCGCGGTCACCCCGGGGAAGGTCTTCGTGATGCGGCGCATCTCGAGGATGGTGTCGTCCATGGTCACTGTCCTCTGTCAGGTTGGACGCGGTACGCCACGGCGTCGGGCCCGGCGGTGACCGCCGAGCCCGACGACGGCTTACTTCTTGGCCTGACCGGCGGCGACCTCTTCCGCCGTCCAGTAGCCGGAGTCGATCAGCGTAGCCTTGATGTCGTCCTTGTAGACGGTCGCGATCGGCAGCAGGTACGCCGGGACGACCTTGACGCCGTTGTTGTACGTCTGCGTGTCGTTGGCCTGCGGCTGCTTCTTCTGCAGGAACGCCTCGGCGGCGTTCACGGCCTGCTCGGCGAGCAGACGGGTGTCCTTGAAGACGGTGGAGCTCTGCACGCCGTCGTTGATCAGCTTGATCGAGGCGATCTCGGCGTCCTGACCGGTCACCACGGGGATCTTCTTGGCCGCGGTGCCGTAGCCGGCGTTCTGCAGAGCGGTGATGATGCCGCGCGAGATGCCGTCGTACGGCGACAGGACCCCGTCGACCTTGGCGCCGTCGTTGTAGCTGGAGGTGAGCAGGTCCTCCATCCGCTTCTGCGCGGTCTCCTGCTGCCACCGCAGGATGGCCACCTGCTCGATGGTGGTCTGACGCGACTTCACCCGCAGGGTGCCGGCGTCGACGAACGGCTTGAGCGTGTCCATCGCCCCGCCGAAGAAGTACTGGGTGTTGTTGTCGTCGAGCGAGCCGGCGAACAGTTCGACGTTGAACGGGCCCTTCGCGGTGCCCTTCGAGCCGTCCTTGTTCTGCAGGCCGAGGCCGACCAGCAGCGCGGTGGCCTGGGCGACGCCGACCTTGTAGTTGTCGAAGCTGACGTAGAAGTCGACGTTCTTGCTGCCGCGGATCAGCCGGTCGTACGCGATCACCGGGATCTTCGCGTCGGCGGCGGCCTGCAACTGGCCGCTGAGGGCCGTACCGTCGATCGCCGCGAGGACCAGGACGTCCGCGCCCTGGGTGATCATCTGATCGACCTGCTGCGACTGGGTGGGGATGTCGTCGCCCGCGTACTGGAGGTCGACCTTGTAGCCCTTGGCCTCCAGCTTCTGCTTCACCGCGTTGCCGTCGGCGATCCAGCGCTCGGAGGTCTGCGTCGGCATCGAGACGCCGATGGTCAGGTCCCCGGGCTTCTCCCCGCTGGTGTCACCGCCGCTGCCAGCACCCTCGCCACTGCACGCCGCCAGGCTCAGCGCCAGCACCGCGCCGCCGAGAGCAACCAGGAACTTCCTGCCCACGGGCCTCTCCTCTCTGGACTCCCCGCCGACCGCCGGGGCCACCTGTCATCTTCCCGGGTAGTGTTAGCGCTCACATATCGCACGTCAACACTTAATCGGAAATACCGGTGTCACGGTCTCGTAACGGGGACGGCCCGCAACTCGCCGGCGCGGCCTGCAACTGCCGGGACAGCCTGCGACCGCCGGGGCGACCTGGGACGGGGCCTCCGCTGATCTGTCCCGAATGGACGGTGCGACTGCCGGGGCGCCCTGCGACTGCCGGAGTGACCTACGTCTGTCGGCGCGGCCCTCGACTGGCCTGCACGGACGGCGACTGGCCGGCCCGGACGGCGACTGGCCGGCCCGGACGGCGACTGGCCGGCCCGGACGGCGACTGGCCGGCCCGGACGGCGACTGGCCGGCCCGGACGGCGACTGGCCGGCCCGGACGGCGACTGGCCGGGCCGGCCGGGGA